>JAEYFY010000011.1 GCA_023454395.1 Pseudomonadota bacterium | reverse complement strand
ACATGACACTACCGATAAACAATAATATTTTTACTGTTAGCCGTCTAAATAAGACCGTTCGCCAGTTATTAGAAATGGAAATGGGTCGCATTTGGATCAGCGCTGAAATTTCCAATTTTACTCAACCTTCTTCTGGTCACTGGTATTTTACGTTAAAGGATACGAATGCCCAAATTAGAGCGGCGATGTTTCGTGGGCAAAATACTAAAGTTACTTTTCGCCCTCAACATGGTCAGCAAGTTTTAGTTCGCGCAACAATTACATTGTATGAGCCACGAGGCGATTACCAATTGATTGTTGAGAGTATGCAACCTGCTGGTGACGGGCTATTACAACAACAATTTGAGCTATTAAAACAAAAACTCAGTGCGGAGGGGTTATTTGATGCTATTCATAAAAAACCCCTACCATCTCCCGCTAAACAGATTGGTGTTATTACTTCATCAACCGGAGCAGCACTACACGACATCTTAAATATTCTTCGTCGTCGTGATCCTTCTTTGCCTGTGCTTATCTACCCAACCGCTGTTCAGGGTGCTGAAGCGCCTATGCAGATTGTTCATGCCATCGAACTTGCTAACCGCCGTAAAGAGTGTGATGTTTTAATTGTTGGTCGTGGTGGCGGTTCGTTAGAAGATCTCTGGGCATTTAATGATGAACGCGTTGCTCGTGCTATTTTTGCCAGTGAAATTCCGATTGTAAGTGCAGTTGGTCATGAAACCGATGTGACCATTGCTGATTTTATTGCCGACCTTAGAGCGCCAACCCCTTCTGCTGCGGCAGAGCTTATTAGTCGTAACAAACTTGAGTTATTGCGCCAATTACAATCGCAGCAACAACGCCTTGAAATGGCAATGGACTACTATTTAGCAAAAAAATTACGCGCAATAACACAGCTTCATCATCGTTTGCAGCAACAGCATCCTCATTTACGTCTTGCTCGTCAGCAAAATGTATTAGCTTCCACACAACAGCGTTTAGTGACTAGTTTTCAGCGACTATTGCAAACCAAACAACACCAACAAACACAACTACAAAAACGCCTTAATTACCAAGAGCCTAGTTCACAAATTCAAGCATTACTTCGCCAACAACAGCAGTTGATTTACCGTATGAGAGAAAGTATTTCACTACAGTTATCTCGTCAACGTGAACAATTCGCTATTAGCTGCTCTCGTTTAGAAAGTGTGAGTCCTCTCGCAACACTTTCTCGCGGTTACAGTATTAGCGAAACAGAGTCTGGAGAAGTGCTGAAAAATACCAAACAAGTGAAAGTGGGCGATCCATTAAAAACCCGTGTTGAAGATGGTTGGATCACCAGTGAAGTGGTTAAAACACAGAAAATAAGAGCTAAACGTAAAACAACCACTAAAAGTGACAATTAACCCCTGCTTCTTGTTTAATTCGATACAAAAGAAAAACGGCATCAAAATCATATTTGGTGCCGTTTTTTATTCAGATAATTATCATTGAATACTAAAAACGCACTTCTCCTGCGAATAAGTAGCTTCGACCTCGAGCTGTTTGAGTATTACTTCCCGGATCTTGCATTATTGGCGCTGAATTACTTCTATCAAGTGCATTAGAATAGTTTTTATTCATTAAATTATGCACGGCAAACTTCAACGAAATGTTTTTATTAATTCTGTAATTACTATAAAGATCAATAACCGTTGGAATATTATCTTGTTGCACCATGGGCACTTTACCCGTGTCGTAATCTATGCCTTCAGGTGAGGATTTACGCGATTTTCCCGTTATTTGGATCACAGTGCCTAGTTCTAATGACTGGTCATCAAAGAAGCGAACACCTGTATCAATAGTGGCATAATATTTAGGTAATTCAGAAGCGGGTGTTTGCCCAAAGTCTGTACTGGCAATCGAAGTCGGTTGAGATGTTCGCTGATCGCTATAAGAAAGGTTTGTGTAAAATACACCAGCATCATAATTTGCTTGAAGCTCATAACCACGCAAGGTTACTGGCTCAAGGCTATTGGTATACAGGAAAATATTGCCATCATATTCTATTCCTGCATAATCATCATCCGTTAAAGAACCGTCATTTTTACAACGCACCCCACCTTTGCATACAAAATAAGACTCACTAGAAATGTAGTCTTTGACTTTTGTGTGATACCACAATCCTTTAAATCGTAAGCTGTCACCTTCAACAATTAAATTAGGACGATAGCTATTAAAACCCAATTGAACAGTATCTGCCTTTTCGCTTTTTAAAAATGGGTTCATTGAAGCACCACCTTCATTGGCAAAGAAGATTTCTTGCGATGTAGGCGCTCTCATCGTTTGTGCATAACTTACAAATGGCTGAAATTCAGGAATAATTTCAGCAGAAAGCAGCATTCCTGGGTCCCAATTTCTATCATGGCGATTGACATTCATTTCACCTTCAGGGAAGCAGGCAGCTGTTGGATCGCAAGCAGGTTTACGCCCTTTAATATGATAATCGACATAATTTAAATTGAGATCTAGCGTATAAATATCGTATTCAAATTTCATTTGTGAGAAGAAGCTGGTTAAATCGTTTTTTCCTTGCGGTGCAAACGTATTATATTCAACCATATTTTGTGATTGCCACGGATCAGTAGAAGGCGCAGTAACACTGCGTTTGTATTTCGTTGACATTAATTTGGAGCCAAGCGTTAACGCCATATCCAGTTCACCGTAATTAAAGCGACTGGTATTTTTGGCCACTAATGCGTCAGAGATATTTTTGGCGTTTGCTTCACGTAAACTTACAAGAGAATCACCCGCAAACTTTTGCGATGCTTGGCTGTGGCTAAGCAGAATTTCGCTATCAAATAGATCATTTAATGGTGTATAGCGATATTTTGCATAATAATCTTTAGCATTAATTTTACGGCGATTAAAATCATTGTTATAAAAACGACCACTTAATTCTAATTCATGAGAATCATTTGGTTTTATATTTATTTTGGTGAGTTCTGAGTGTGGTCTTTGATTAAATTCTTTACTTGTCGAAAATTCTTCACTATTAAAGCCAGCGCCATTTTTATAAGACGATTCTATTTTATGTCCACTTAACGCAAGCATTGCGCCAACTGAACCATTATCATTAAATAATGAGCGCTGCCCTGCAAAAGCAACCATGCCGTTATAACCTAAGCCATTTGTACCACCAGCCGCTTTACTTCTTACTCCCCATGAATTCCCTTTAAATATAATATCTTCTACACCAATAGTTTTAAAGTTAGCACTTCCTGCCAGGGCATTAATACTATTTTCACCATCTTGTTGACCACGGGAAATGTCGATTTGAATAATAAAATTCGGATCGATCATGGTATTAAATTGGTTGTAAGGTTGCGCACCATGAGCATATTGGCTAGGTGATGTGCTATACATAGTTTGTGTGACACCATCCACCATCATATTCACGCGCCCAAAACCGCTAAGTCCGCGAATATTAACACTAACACCCGGTTGACTCACATCCATTTGAGTATACGTTCCTGGTGTTGAACGTAATGCTTGTTCAACAGTTCCAAGATTATTAATTTCACCAATAGAACTATAAGCACCGGGTTTTGCCAATGCTTTTTGTTCTGGTGTTTCTTTTTGTGCTGATGAGACTTTTAAGCTACTAAATTGAACCGCTTTATCTGTTTCAGATGCGATGACAAGATGATTAACACCCGAAAATAAAATAAGAGTGCTGAGTATTTTCCTTGTAAACTTCATAATAAACCTATTCTTTATTTTTATTTAAATAGGCCCACGTTGCTTTATATAAAGTAATTAAACTAGAAAATATTATTATTGTTATATTCGCTTTAAATAATAGCGCTGTCTCCCTTAAAGAGAGACAGGCTAGTATTAAATTTATTTATTATTACTGATTATTCTATTTTATATTTTGAGCTTTAAAATAGACTTCAGGTTGTTCTAACATCAGAATAAAAGCATATTCTTTTGCTGTGTCGCGTAAGCGATTAAAACGTCCTGATTTACCACCATGCCCTGCACTCATATTCGTATCAAGCAATAGTAGGTTATTATCTGTTTTTAATTCACGCAATTTAGCAACCCATTTTGCAGGCTCCCAATATTGTACTTGTGAATCATGTAATCCTGTTGTGACTAATAAATGAGGATATGCCTTGGCAACCACATTATCGTATGGACTATACGATTTTAGGCGGAAATAAACGTCTTTATCCGCAGGATTTCCCCACTCTTCATATTCCCCTGTTGTTAAAGGAATAGAAGCATCAAGCATTGTTGTCACAACATCCACAAATGGAACTTGAGATACAACACCGCGGTATAATTCTGGTGCCATATTCACAACAGCCCCCATTAATAAACCACCCGCACTGCCACCCATAGCATAAACGTGTTTAGGCGCTCCGTAACCTTTGGCAATTAGATATTTAGTGGCATCAATAAAGTCGGTAAAAGTATTAACTTTATGTTCCATCTTACCTTGGTTATACCAACGCTTTCCTAATTCACCACCACCACGCACATGCACAATTGCATACACGAAGCCTCTGTCTAACAAACTTAAACGCGGTGAACTAAATGAAGGATCAATGCTACTACCGTATGAACCATAGCCATAAATTAAGATAGGATTTTCACCTTTCTTAAATAAGTCTTTGCGATAAACCAATGATACGGGAACTTCAACACCATCTTGAGCTTTTACCCAAATGCGTTCACTTTCATACAAATCACGTTCAAAGCCTTTTACTTCTTGCTGTTTAAGCAATTGCTTTTGATGTGTTTGCATATTCCATTGATAAGTTGAAGAAGGCGTTGTCATGGAAGTATAACCAAAGCGTAGCTCTTCGCTATCTGCTTGAGGGTTAAATCCTAGCCATGCCATATAAACCGGATCGTCAAACGTGACATTCGTTGATTGACCTGTTTTCCAATCAATCTGACGTAATGACACTAGACCTTGTTTTCTTTCTTCAACAACCAACCAGCGATTAAAGAGATCAAAGCCTTCTAAATCGACATCTTTTTGTGGTGCAATGACGGTTTCCCAAGGCTTATCGATTGATGAAGTTTTATAAAGACCAAACAACTCACTCTCATGATTCGAGCGAATATAGAATTCGCCATTAAAATGGTCGATATCATATTCACGCCCATCTTGACGGGCAGAGAAGATAACCATCGGTTTTTCTGGTGCATTCGCATCAATTAAACGAGATTCTGAGGTTGTAGAGCTTTCGATAGAGACAAGAATGTAATCTTTAGATTTGCTTTTACCCATCCATGTATAAAAACGGTCGTCGTTTTCTTCAAAGATTTTGACATCTTGTTTACGATCAGTGCCATATTGATGGCGATAGATTTGGTAAGGCAGTAGCGTTTGCGGATCTTTATCAACATAAAATAGTGTTTTGCTGTCATTTGCCCACACTAAGTTTGCAGAAATATTGGTTAACACATTCTCTTTCCATGTATTATCCGATAAATCTTTATAGGCAACATTATAGTTTCTGCGCCCTTCTTTATCTTCTGCAATAGCAATACGTTTGTTATCTGGGCTGATTGTCAGATCACCTAATTGATAGAATTCGTGCCCTTTAGCACGCTCGTTTCCATCAACGAGAACTTCCCATTCACCTTCGCTATTTACGGGTTTGCGCTGATAAATAGGGAAATCTTTACCTTCTTGATAAATAGTACGATATGTATATCCATTATAAATATAAGGTACTGATTCATCGTTTTGAGCCATACGGCTCACCATTTCATTAAAGAGCGTTTCTTCAAGCGCCTTACCTTCTTTCATCACTGATTCGGTATAGGCATTTTCAGCATTCAGATAATCGAGTACGTTAGGATCTTTACGTGAATCATCTCGTAGCCAATAATAATTGTCGGTGCGTGTATCTCCGTGATCTGTCATCACATGAGGCACTTTATTCGCTTTTGGTGGCATCACTAGGGAGTCCTTCTGGTTTTGAGCCAATGCAGGTGTTGCTGAAATTAACAATGCCATGATCGCACTCGTTAATTTCAACGTCATCCGTTTTTTTGTTGCGATTAGCATAACGTTTATTTCCTTTTAACCTGTCGTTAGAACGTTAGTTTAGAAAACTCAATTGGCATTTCAACCATTATTTTACCTTTCGACAATAACTCTATTGGCGGTATAGGCAAGGGTTCAGCACGTTTGAGTACTCTTTGTGCTTCTCTGTCTAAAGAACGCACGCCACTACTAAGGATCAACTCACTCGATATGACATAACCTTGTTCATCTACAATAAAGCGCACTTTAGAAACGCCAGTTTTACCTTTGCTTTCTGCTTCTTCAGGATAGGCTTTATAGCGATTAAGGTGCCCTTTTGTTTTAGCTTGCCATAATGCAAGCACACTTTCTGAACTATCTGAATCGCTATCATAATTTGCGCTAACATCATTAGATTGCTGTTTCGCTGCAGAGCGACTACTTGAAGGTGCTGATTGGCTAGACACATTTTCACTAATAGTGGGCGCAGGCTTTACCGGAGAGGTAATAGGTGTCACTTTGGCTGTTTGCTCTACATTGACTCTTCTTTTAGGTTTTTCGAGCAAAATCTCTGCATTTTCATTCACAATCAGATCAGGCTGTTTTTCAGCAATATCTTGCTCTACCTTTTTTTGGCTTGCTATCGCCAGTTGTTGATCGACGCCTACAACCTGTTTTTCATCGCTGATTGCTTGTACGTTTTCACTTAAGCTCATCATTACAGCTAATTCTGGCTCTTGTATAAATACCTTATTCTCTTTATTGAAATAAAAACAAGCCATGACAAAAATAGCATGTACACCGATAGCCAAAATAAATGCTTTGGAGCTACAAAGCTGAAATTTTGGCATTTGATCCATACAAGAGGAAATAAACATATTCGTGTTATCAATAAATTAAGGTAATGCGACAGGTGTTATCCAAAGATAATCGGCATGAACTGAAGTAACATCACTTCCCTCTTCCGTCATTATCACGACTGTCACGTTTTCATTCGGTGCTAGATCAGCAACGTGTAAAGGTACACCCATTACTTTTGTGGCATGAAAAGAGCCAGCAATTAAAAGTGCGGGTGTCGGAGCATCTAATAAACTTTTAGCCATTGCACGATCGCGCAATTGCTGAATAACCGTCATTTTTTCTGCTTGTGTTTTATCAAGCTCGCCACCATGAGAAAGCTCGATGGTCTTTTGAATAAGTTCGCGAACAGATGGGGCAGTTGAATGCACACCATCAATAATAGGAGGGTTTTTATACGCACTAGATATTTCACTACGATCAATATTTGCCGCTAATAAAGGATAATCCGCGCTTAGTCCTGCTTTAACTATATTGCCATACCATTTCCAAGGCCAACCTGAATTCCATTTTAATGCAGCCATTAATCGCTCATCTCGTAGGTATTCAGAGCCTGAATAACGTTTTTTTGTATTATCAACTAATGATTGCTGGCTTGGTGTTAGCATCTCAAGTAAAACCGCTCCTTGAGCGCGCTTTTTAGGCAATTCTGTCATTAACCAATATTCAATATCATGATGATAAGCATTGTCATGTTTTTCACCAATAATCACATGCGATTGATTTGCTAATCGTGTTAACAGTGTATCTGCGGTGATGGATTGCCCAGTCTGAGTATCAATGATGTTTGCTGACTGAATAATTGCCAGATCTACGGTTGATACAGGTTGTTTTTCTATCGAATGACATGCTGAAAGGCTTACCAATGAAACTAGTAGTAAGATCCTTTTTGATATTGAGAAAAACATAATCATCCTATTAGTTATATATACCTACTTTAGTCGGAGTCATAGATTAATATTATTGCTAACAGTTATCAATATCATTCTGATATTAATTTGTATTTAATGTTTTTTTGTATCTATTCAAAGAGTATAAAAGTTGAAGAGCATAAAAAAAGCGCCTGATAAAAGGCGCTTTATAGATGGAATAATTTAATTAGTAACCATTAATTTTGAGATTGTGTCTGAGCTTCAACAACAGCTAATGCCACCATATTTACGATACGACGTACTGACGCAATTGGCGTCAAAATATGAGCTGGTTTAGCAACACCCATTAATACTGGTCCTACTGTCACACCATCAGAGCTAGTTACACGTAGTAAATTATAGCTAATACGTGCGGCTTCCATTGTTGGCATAACTAACAGGTTTGCAGAGCCTTTTAATGGGCTATCTGGCATTATATCTCGGCGAATAGATTCCACTAACGCTGCATCTGCATGCATTTCACCATCAATTTCTAATTCAGGCGCACGCTGTTTGATTATCTCTAATGCTTGTCTGAGTTTAATTGAAGATGGGCTATCAAAAGAGCCGAAACTTGAGCGAGAAACCAGCGCTGCTTTTGGCTCAATACCAAAGCGACGAATAGTATCAGCAGCCATAATTGTAATATCTGCTAGTTGTTCTGCGGTTGGATCTTCATTGACGTAAGTATCTGTAATAAAAGTGTTACCACTTGGCAGTAGCAGTGCATTCATTGCCCCTGCGGTTTCCATTCCTTCACGTAAGCCAAACACATTTTTGTAGATTTCAAAATGTTCAGAATAGCTACCCACAGTACCGCAAATCAGACCATCTGCTTCACCTCGGCGAACCATAATGGCACCAATAAGTGTTGGATTGCCAATCATTGCTCGGCGAGCTTGCTCTTGTGATACACCGCGACGTTTCATGATTTGGTGATATTCTTGCCAATATTCTTTGAAACGTGGATCGTTTTCATTATTCACCACTTCAAAGTCTTTACCGGCTTTAATATGTAAACCCAATTTCTGAATACGCATTTCAATCACACTAGGACGACCAATTAAGATTGGTGTAGCTAATCCTAATGTTACTAATTCTTGTGTTGCATGCAGTACGCGGTTTTCTTCCCCTTCTGCTAACACAATGCGTTTTTTCTCTTTTTTTGCTTGAGAGAAAATAGGTTTCATAAATAAGTTCGTTTTATAAACAAACTCATTAAGGTGTTCGATATAAACAGAGAAATCTTCAATTGGGCGAGTTGCGACACCAGAATCCATCGCCGCTTTGGCAACCGCTGGCGCAATTTTCACAATCAAACGTGGATCAAACGGTTTCGGAATAATGTATTCAGGGCCAAAAGAAAGCTCCTGATCGCCATAGGCAGAAGCAACTTCTTCGTTTTGTTCAGCGAGTGCTAATTCTGCAATAGCATGAACACAAGCGAGTTTCATCTCTTCATTAATTGTTGTCGCACCAACGTCTAATGCGCCACGGAAGATGAATGGGAAACACAATACGTTATTAACCTGATTTGGGTAGTCAGAACGCCCTGTACAGATAATCGCATCAGAACGTACCGCTTTTGCTAATGGTGGTAAAATTTCAGGTTCTGGGTTTGCAAGCGCAAGAATAAGCGGATCGCGTGCCATTTTTTTGACCATTTCTTGCGTTAGTACGCCAGGCCCTGAACAACCTAAGAAAATATCAGCATTATTAATAACATCATCTAATGTACGAGTACCGTTATCTTCGATTGCATAAGCCGCTTTGGTTTCTGCCATATTAGCTTCACGTCCACGGTAGATAACCCCTTTAGAGTCACATACAGTAATGTTTTCGCGTGTTAGCCCTAAAGCAACTAATAAGTTCATACAAGCAATAGACGCAGCACCTGCTCCAGATACCACCAATTTTACTTTACTAATTTCTTTTTTAATAATACGTAAGCCATTGAGAATAGCGGCTGTAGAGATAATCGCTGTACCATGCTGATCATCATGGAATACAGGAATGTTCATTTTCTCACGCAGTTTTTTCTCAATATAGAAACACTCTGGTGCTTTAATATCTTCGAGGTTAATACCACCAAACGTTGGCTCTAATGATGCGATAATATCAACGAGTTTGTCAGGATCTGTCTCATTAACTTCAATGTCAAAAACATCAATGCCAGAAAACTTCTTAAACAAAACGCCTTTACCTTCCATCACTGGTTTACCTGCTAAGGCACCAATATTTCCAAGCCCTAGTACCGCAGTACCATTTGAAATCACCGCAACAAGGTTACCTTTGGCTGTGTAGCGATAAGCGGCAAGAGGGTTTGCTGCAATTTCTAAACAAGGAACTGCAACGCCCGGTGAATAAGCTAATGCTAAATCACGTTGGGTTGTGAGTGGTTTTGTCGGTGTTACTGTGATTTTGCCAGGTACGGGAAATTCATGAAAATCTAGAGCGCTTTGTTTTAATTTGTCTTCCATCTTCATATCCTTTGTATCAATAGGGTAAGGGCTTCGTTAGTATAATGGTAATGGCGCGTTAAATCATGACGGCTCCGACACTTTTTTCAAATTAGTAAACTCGATTTATTAGAAACAATTGATACCTAGTTATAGGTATATTATTAACGCTATTTAATTTCATCAGTGTAATAAACTCGAACAGAAAAAAGACAATATCTGTTTATTATTTACCAGATATTAAATTAACATTTAAAATAATTAAAATTTTTATATAGCTTAAAAAAACAATAACTATTTTCACTTGTTGATTATTTTTAATATAGCCCAGTTTACGGTCAACTCATTGTAATTATAAAGATTTTATAGAATTAGATTTTTTGTTAGTCGTTTTGGTTATTTTCTTTTTTACCCGTAACAATAATTGGTGTAATATTGCCAACCGTCAATTTTATTTTCTTATTGTTTTAATAAGATGTCTGATTCTAATTTTTATTCCTCATTTGGAATTTACTTTTTTATTTTCTGCTATTGGAAAGATTACGCACATTATTATTTTTTTTTAGGGAGAGGGGTTATGCCTAGCTACTCAATTATGATAGTGGATGATCACCCTATCATGAGGTATGGATTACGGCTATTGTTAGAAAAAGACAAGGATTTTGTCGTAGTAAGCGAAAGTGGCAATGCTCAAGAGGCTGTAACCGCTGCAAAACAGTTAAATCCAGACTTAATTATGATGGATTTAAATCTACAAGGGCGTTCAGGTATTGATATTATTCGGACACTTCGTCGCTCTGGTTTAACATCTTATGTTCTTGTTTTATCCGTTTCTGATTCACGTAATGATGTTTACGCTGCGTTGGATGCAGGCGCAAACGGTTATCTTTTAAAAGAGTGTGAGTTAGACATGCTATTACTTAGCCTACGTAAAGCGGCTGTTGGGCATCCAGTTTATAGTGAGCGAGTGTGGCAATATATTCAGCTTAGGCAAAACTATTCTGATCCACTTTCAGCGTTGACTAAAAGAGAGTTGGATGTTCTTCATGAAGTGTCCGCAGGAATGAAAAATAAGCAAATTGCTGAGAATTTATTTATTTCTGAAGAAACAGTGAAAGTTCACATTCGTAATATTTTAAAGAAATTGCAGGTTACTTCTCGTTTAGCTGCCAGTCTTATTCTTATTAAGCATCAGTACTAAACGTATTACCCCGACACAGGGTCGGGGTAATACGATATATCGATTTAATATTCCATTTAAGTCTATATCACGTCATCTATTACTCAATAGGTACTGGATAACTCAATACTTTGAAATGATTATCCGGTAATTTTTCGATATTTAACTGATACAGCTCTCGGTTTATTCCATTAATTACAATATCAAGTTCACTAAAGGCGGATTGTATTTCTTCATTGGTTGCCCATGAAGGAATGCCTTTCACACCATAATAAAAATAAATTTTACTTTTACCTGAGCCTATTGGCTGAATTTCTTTTATCTGACTAATGAACAGGTGACCATAACAGAAGTCTTGATAAGGTTGCCACGCTCTGCGCCCCTTTTCACTGAGATTGAACACCCATTCTTCTCCATTTGCGGTTTGTTCAATCAATCCTGCCTCAACTAATGCATGCATTCTTTCTAATACCCATGGTGCATCATCTTCATTGCTGTACACAGGCCATTTCCCTTCGCCCAAACACAATAAATAATCACTGTTAAAAAAGGCCTCTAAGGCTATTTTATACTCATCAACTTTTTGGCTGTCATTTTCTTCATCTGCCCAGCTAAAAGAAGAGAGTAAAAGCAATATAAGACTCAGTGAAATACTTTTCATATTTTCTTTTACCAACGGAAATCTTTATTCGTATTTGTATTACTCTACGCTACACAATTCGTTACACTAACGTGACAGTTTAATATCCGATATATTTTATAATGTAAATAGGATTTTTCACTACAACAAAAGCTGTTATTTTGGAATTGTATAACACTCA
>JAEYFY010000379.1 GCA_023454395.1 Pseudomonadota bacterium | reverse complement strand
GGTAAAATCATGGGCACGTTCAGGATCTAGCCGAAACAATGCCTTCCTTACTAAGGAATAATACATACGATCTCCATTGAGAATATCGGGTATTAGGAATGATATGTCTACGACAATTTAAGCGTCGAGCATCATATAGATAAAAGCACGAAAAGTAAACGCTTCAATTTCACAATTCACCATAAAAAATCCCCAGACTATGAATTGAGTCCCATTTATTCTCTTATTGGATGAATGACCAGTCATACAACACAAATGGATTTAACTAACTAAAAAAATGAAAATTTAGGATTTTTTTCATATTTAGAAAAGGATGAAATAAGTAAAAATAGTTAAAAATAGCTCAAAGAAAACAATTCATTACATAAAAACATAACACGAATTAGAAAACTCACTATTGTTGTCATCAAATACTATTGTTGTCATCAAATAAAGTTAAATTTGGAAAGCAAACCGTGTGTAAACGTCGATGAATATTAAAAAACGGAGACTATCTAGTGAAAGACCAAAACACACTCGGCACACACCTACCTTTACTTTCCAATATCCGCAAGCTCCTTAACCAAGGTCGAAAAAAGACTGCACAAGCAGTCAACAGTATAATGGTTCAAACTTATTGGGAAATTGGTCGTTTAATTGTTGAAGATGAACAACAAGGAAATACACGGGCAGAATTTGGCAAAGGAGTTCTAAAATCACTCTCTACCGAATTAACTAAAGAATTTGGAAAAGGGTTTGATACCTCGAATCTTCGTCATATGCGACAATTTTATCTTAAATTTCCAATTTGTGACGCAGTGCGTCACGAATTAAGCTGGACACATTACAGAACATTACTTCGCCTAAAAAACGAACAAGCTCGTCAGTGGTATATTAATGAGGCAATAGCACAATCTTGGTCTGCCCGCGCTCTAGAAAGGCAAATAGGGGCTTTATACTATGAGCGCTTACTTTCAAGTCAACAGAAAAAACAAGATATTTTACCTATATTAATTGAAGGTCAACAAAAAGCCTCAAGCCTTGAAACTTCAGTCAAAGATTACTTACGTGATCCATACATTTTCGATTTTCTCGGCCTACCGAGTAGCGCATTACAGGAAAATAAGTTAGAACAAGCTTTAATTGATAACTTAAAAGAATTCTTACTTGAACTTGGTAAAGGATTTGCTTTTGTCGAGCGTCAACAACGCATTAACACTGATGATGGTGATTATTATATTGACTTAGTATTTTATAACTTCCACTTAAAATGCTTTCTACTAATTGACTTAAAAATGCATAAGCTCACTCACCAAGATGTTGGACAAATGGATATGTATGTACGAATGTATGAAGAAAAAAAACGCCGTAATGATGATAATCCAACAATTGGTCTTATTCTTTGTACTGAAAAAAACCACACGGTAGCCCAATATTCAATTCTTAATGAAAGTAAGCAATTATTTGCTTCAAAATATATGCTAGCACTACCAAGTGAAACAGAGTTAATTTCAAAACTAGAAGAAGAGCGTCAGAAATTACTTGAACAAAAAAATCTAGAATAAAAAAATCACGCTGTATTTATTTTCTATCGTTATTAGCTGCCTATTAATCAAGCCAAATATTCACCATAAAAAATCCCCAGGCTATGCTGGGGATCTAATTATCTTGCTGGTTTTATACTATTTACTCACTCATAAAGTGATACAAAACGTAATATTAATCAGCTAACGCCTTGGTAATTTTCTCATATAAATCACCAGATAAATTCTCAAGTTCTTTCAGTTTTAATAACTCTGCACGCATTTTTTCTTGGCGCGTTGCATCATAACGTTTTAAACGAATAAACGGTTCAATAAGGCGTGATGCAACTTGTGGGTTACGGCTATTTAAATCAGTCAGAATTTCTGTCAATAATAAATAACCTGAACCATCTTCAGCGTGGAATGCCACAGGGTTATTATTCACAAAAGCACCAATTAGCGCACGAGTACGATTAGGGTTTGCAAGTGTAAATGAGCGATGAGATAACAGACTACGTACTTTCTTTAGCACCTCTTTTGCTGGACTCATGGCTTGTAAACTAAACCATTTGTCCATTACTAAACCATCTTGATGCCATTTGTCATCGAACTCTTGTAATAGTGTCTCTTTACAAGGTAACTGAGCCATTACAGCAGCATTAAGTGCGGCGAGCGCATCAGTCATATTGTCACTGTTGTGATATTGCACATCGACAAGATGATTACCCGTTTGCTCATTTTCAACCGCTAAATAAGCTAAACAAACATTACGTAAATCACGTTTTGCAATATCATCATGATTAACACGATAAGCACCGATATGCATTGAATGGTAAACAGCAGAGAACTCGTCTGCCATTTCAGTTGCTAGTGTTTTACGAATAAAACCAAGCGCTTTATGGATAGCAACTGGATCAATAATACTAAATGATTCACCGGCTTCGACATCTGTTGGTAATGTCAGAATAAGTGCAGCTAATGCAGGATCGATATCTTTATCAAGTAATACTGCACGGAAAGCATCAACCACCATTTCAGGCAAAATGCAGCTTTCACCCTTTTGAACTCGAGCAACATTTTCTTTTATATAGCGACCTAATAATGCTTGAGCTGCATCCCAACGTGAAAATGCATTACGTGCATATTTCATTAAGAAAGAGAGTTGCTCATCCGTAAATGGATAATCAAGTTTTACAGGCGCAGAGAACTCACGCAATAAAGATGGGATCGGTTGTTCTGGCACATCGTCAAAAACAAATTGCTGCTCTTCACGTACCACATTCAATACATTAGAAATAGTTTGACCTTGTGAACGCAGTGGGATCACATTGCCTTTGGTATCATATAATTCAATATCTAATGGAATATGTAATGGCTGCTTTTCAGTTTGATCGGCTGTCGGTGGCGTCATTTGACTAACCGTTAAAGTGTATTGCTTTTTATTAGCATTATAACTATCACGAACGGTCAGTTGTGGTGTACCTGATTGGCTATACCAACGACGGAATAAGGTAAGATCAACATTAGAAGCATCTTCCATTGCTTGAATAAAATCGTCACAAGTTGCAGCACTGCCGTCGTGACGATGAATATACATTTGAATACCAGCTTGGAATTGCTCTTCACCTAATAAGGTGTGGATCATTCTGATCACTTCTGAACCTTTTTCATACACTGTTAAAGTATAGAAGTTGTTCATTTCGATCACACTATCAGGACGAATTGGGTGTGCCATAGGGCTTGCATCTTCTGCAAACTGAGCAGTACGCATCACTCGTACATTATTGATACGATTTACAGAGCGTGAACCTAAATCAGAGCTAAATTCTTGATCACGGAAAACAGTTAAGCCTTCTTTTAAACTTAACTGGAACCAATCACGACAAGTAATACGGTTACCTGTCCAGTTATGGAAATATTCATGGCCAATAACAGACTCGATACCTAAGTAATCTTTGTCAGTTGCTGTTTCACTTTTTGCTAGCACATATTTAGAGTTAAAGACATTCAGCCCTTTATTCTCCATTGCACCCATATTAAAGAAATCAACAGCAACTATCATATAGATGTCGAGATCATATTCTAAATTAAAGCGAGATTGATCCCATGCCATCGCATTTTTCAATGATGTCATAGCCCAATCTGCACGATCCAAATTACCTTTATCAACAAAAAGCTCTAAAGCAACTTCACGGCCACTTTTGGTGATAAAAGTATCTCGTAATACATCAAAATCACCCGCTACCACAGCAAATAAATAACTTGGCTTTGGATGTGGATCTTCCCACGTTACCCAATGGCGACCATCATCCAGTTCACCTTGTGCAATACGGTTACCATTGGACAATAAATAAGGATACTGTTTTTTGTCTGCCGTGATTGTTGTGGTGTAACGAGCTAACACATCAGGTCTATCTAAATAGTAAGTAATATGGCGAAAGCCTTCAGCTTCACATTGTGTACATAATGCATCACCAGAGACATATAACCCTTCTAACGCTGTGTTAGCCGATGGATTAATCTCGTTAACAATTTTTAATGTAAATTGCTCTGGCAGTTGTTCAATGATGAGTTTGCCGTTTTCTTCTTTATAGTGTGTCCAAGCAACATCATTCACTGCAATTGATTTTAATGTTAAGTCTTCACCATCTAACACTAATGCTGTCGCATCTGAGTTTAGGCGTTTACATTGGCTTATCGCCGTAACCTGGGTGTTTTCTTTGTCTAAAATAAAATCAAGATGTAAATCGGTGATTGTGTAGTCAGGAGCACGATAATCTTTGCGAAATTTCGCGATTCTTTGTTGTGTCATAGAAAAAACCTTTTAGTTAACACGACTATTTAACGGTTATATTGCCAAAGCTTACCCGTCAAAAATCTGTTTAGCCAGTCGAAAATTCAATTGAAAACATTAAAAGTCAACAGAATGTTAATAGCTTATTAATATATGTAATCAATTTATTTGGTAAATGATGCTAATATACTCCCAAATTATGTTTAACGTGGTAAACTCATCTAAGTTTTACAGCTTGTTTTTATGTCGCAGAGAAATATTGTTGAATAGTATTGTTGAATAGTGACGCTTTGTCGTCATATTCGGGTATACTCTCCAACCTTAACGATTTAGCAGACATAAAAACGCTCCGTGAGGATGCTTGACGCGCTATGATTTTAGACGCTACACCGATTATTACATCACTGTTGGATACCGATG
>JAEYFY010000397.1 GCA_023454395.1 Pseudomonadota bacterium | reverse complement strand
AACAGCAGTAAAACTTAGGCCTCCAGTAAACGTTGCCAAAATAAGAATCAACACTGCTTTGCTTGGGCTAAACCGCTGTTCCATTTTCATAAAATAGACCTATTTAGTTTCCTGCTGATGTTTCTGTAACTTTGCATTCATTGCCAGTACAGGTGAATTTCATTTGTGGTCGTCCACCGTAATCATTGATGTAACTGAGTACAGGTGATGCGCCAAACGCAGAAGTATGCAGATTTATCGTTCCTGTGCTTTTAGGGGCAATCATGATTGGTTCAAAACCATCAAGGCTTTTTCCTTGTAATCCTGTTAACCCATCCACTAATGTCACGTAATAAGGTGTTGGGTTATTCACTTCATAGCGATCGCCTTTCTTTATTAAGGTGATTTTTTCCTGCCAAGGATGGGTGAGATCCGTTTGTGTGGCATAAATCGATGCTGGGCGATAAAACAACTTAATTCGTGTTTGCAATGCAATTTGCAACACGTTGGGTTTATCACTACGAGGTGGAATTTCGCGCAAGTTAAAATAGAAAACGCTTTCTCTATCTTGAGGTAATTTGGCAATGTCAGGTAATGACTGCACTTTTACTTGGCTTTTATCGCCCGGCTCAATACGCTGAATAGGCGGTAAAACTAATAATGGGCTGTCAATACGTTCTCCATTTTCATTTTCCATCCAGCCTTGAGCCAAGTAAGGCAGCTCTTTATTTTGATTACTGACATTTAAGCTAATAGATTTATCTGCACCATTAAAAATGACACGCGTTCTATCTAAAGCAATCGCAGCAAGAGCTTGACTAGTAAAGACCATTCCAGTCAATAAAGTGGTTGTTACAATGAATAAGCGCTTTGATAACATCATTTTAAATTACTCTTTTTGTCTGAAATTATTTTTATCTTTCCCTTCTTTCCTAACCTTATTGCGTGATCAATTGAGGTTTAGGTAAGGGTTCTGTTCTTTGATTGATTGTTGAAGGTGTTGCTGTACCATCACCACAAGTCAGTAGTAATGAAGACATAAATAACCCTTCAACTAATGTTGGAATACGGACTTTGCACTGCTCTTGACCATTCCAACGAACACTCAATACATCATCACTGTTAATCCCCGTCAGATAGACATTCCCTCCATCATTGACAATACCTAGCTCACGCCCTTTCTCGGTAGTGACACTGGCACCAAACGGTGGATAAGTTCCATCTTGTAAACGAATGACAGCCATGGCTTTTTGTCCCGATACCACATCAAAGTGACGGTAGCCTATTGCGCCTTCTGTTAGGGTTAGCTGTTGAATTGAGCGTAATGCTTCAGCGTTATCTGGCATCTGATCAAGGTCGATGCTGGCACTACTGCGGTAATAATCATTGATATCAGGCAGCACGGCTTTACCAAAAGCATTAGTACGCGTAATAGCGCCGATACTTTTCACTGGCACATCTGAAATGCCATCGGTATCAACAAGTAAACGAGTACTCCCCGTACGGCTTGTACGGTGTAATGCACCACCTTTTGGTGTTAATGTTGCCCCACCTTGTAGTGATAATGTGGCTGATGTGTATTCACCATTAATATGGCTTGCACTAGCAGTGACCAATGCAGCATCAGCGTAATGCATGAGATAGGCATCGGCAGATGGTTTACCGTTACTGCTTAAACCCGCACCAACACGATAGCTACTATTGTCATCAATACGATCGTAATAACTGACATTATGTGAATTACCGTGTTTATTAATCACCGTGTTATAGCTGATAGTTGCGCGATCGCTCCAAGGCATACTGACATTCATATAAACGCCATTATCATTGGTGCCATTGAATTTATTGCGAAACGCAGACAGACTGAGATTGATATTTTTAAAGCTACCAATATCCATCGTTTTGGCTAATGATAAGTTATAGTTATCATTATTAGGCTTATTCCAATAAGTCTGATGACTATAGTTTAAGTAAGCACTCAATCCCCATTCAGGGAACTGCTTACTAAACATAATGGTATAAAGCTCTTTATTGTTATCTTCTTCACCACCACGATAACGGCGATCTAAGTATTGGTTCATACTCATAAAGTCACGTTCAGAGAATCGATAGCCTGCGAATGTTACTTGGCTATTTATTTGTTCAAAACGTTTTGAGTAACTGACGCGATAGGAGCCACCGTGATAACGCTTATCATCACTTGGAATTTTTGCCCAAGAATGTGTCGCATCAAAAGAGATAGCCCCCAGTGCCATTAGGTCACGACCAATACCCGCAGAAACTGAGTTATAATCGCCCGATACTAATGAACCACCATAAAGTGACCAACCGTTACTGATCCCCCATGAGAATTCACCCATACCAAAAATAGGACCTTCTGTATTACGGTTCATATCCGACGGCTTACCCGCAGATAATTTATATTGCACTCTGCCAGGGCGGGTTAAATAAGGAATACTTGCCGTATCCATTTGAAATTCTTGAACAGATCCATCTTGCTCTTCAACACGTACATCTAATTTGCCACTCACTGCATCATTGATGTCTTGAATACGAAACGGCCCCGGAGCAACCTGAGTTTCATAGATCACACGACCTTGCTGGCTAATCGTCACTTTCGCATTCGTTTTTGCTACACCCGTTACTTCAGGAGCATATCCCCTTAAGTTAGGTGGCAGCATATTGTCATCCGTAGACAAGTTAATCCCAGTAAAACGGAAGTTATCGAAAATGTCAGAACGCGAATAAGTCTCCCCCATCACAAGGCGAGCGCCTAACTGCGTGATAGCTCTATAAAGATAAAGCTGGTTCCATTTCCAACTATTTTCAGTGCTATCAGGAAGACCGGTTGTATGCTGATAACTTGCTTGCCAATCGGCACGGAAACGCCAAACACCAAGGTTTGCACCCACGGTTCCTAAGCCTGTCACTTGTTGGCGCTGTTTTCCTTTCGCGGGATCAGTCACGTTAGCATTGACGTTATAGTCAAAAAGCACACCTGAAATACCGTGATCCCAACGAGAAGGTGGATCCCAGTTTGGTGCTGAATATTCAAGATATGCTTGAGGAATAGTAAGAATAAGATTGCCGTTTCCCAAACTTGCATTTACCGTCATGCCGGGAATAGAAGAGATATCAAGACAGCTTCCGTTATCTTGATATTTCACTTTTTCAGCCCATTCAGGTTTTAACCCTATTTGATGGATCAACTCTGGCGGTAAGCAAGCTTCGCTACCTTTAGGATCATTGACTGGTACAACATAGCTAATGTTGTAGAGTTCAGGGAGTTCATTATTATTTACGCGAACAACAAACTCATATCGGCCGGGCATAATATACCCAGCGCGAGAGAAATCTGATAAGTCGATATTTTGCTTATCTTTTAGATCTAAGATATCGGCATTAAATTCAATATCACTATTTGCTAAAGCTGAACTTGAAATACTGGAAGCGCCAGTAAGAATTAAATAGATCAGTACAGCAACAGGCCGAATAGTATGTTGTTTTTTCTTTTTTTCCG
>JAEYFY010000370.1 GCA_023454395.1 Pseudomonadota bacterium | reverse complement strand
AATAGAAGGCGCAAGAGTTGCAGCCGCTAAAATAAGCGCAGAAAGTTTTTTCATTATTTAACCCATTCCTGTAATAAGTAAAATCTCCGCTAAAAATATAACCATTTATTGATAATTATGATCTAATGCCGATCACAACTTTGGAATTATTTTTGCAGAAAGTGTTATTTCTCTTTTTATTATTTATCAATACTATTATTTATAATTGATCCACATCAAATTACACATTAATACCATTTTTTCTTATAATTAAATTTATTATTACTGTTATTTTTTGAATAAAAAATATCCTTAAAAGACATATTTAAAAATAAAGTTATTATTGTGTTAATATAATGTTTATTTTATTTTCGGTGATGAAGGTGTTCTGATTATCAACATCAAGAAACAAGCCAAATAAGAGAAGTAAGAGAAAATATCCCTTTTTGTTGTTGTAAAAGGTACAATAGCGCGCATTGACACAGTCTATTTTTATAGGAGCAGTTTCATGCCTACCACGGCACGCACAATCTACCGAGACAGTCTTAATTTTTATAAGAATGAACGACGTAGCATTGTTACTCTTTCCGCTATTCTTGCCATTATTTTAGCGTTCATTCATGTCTTCATTGGTCCTAATCCTCAAGAGTACCAATTGATGATTGAATTTGTGGCTAATTTTAAAAATACACAGCTTTCTTCTGCTTCTCCTGCTGAGTTAGAAGCAATGTCAAACAGTGTCGTGGGTATTGCCAAAAAAGTGTTATCACTGTATGCATTTGAAACATTACAGCAAAGCATCTTGGTTCTAACCTTATTGATGTTCGCCATGGCAATTTCCACAGGTCATAACGTCACCTTAGGTCAAACATTTAATGCAGCCCTACCTCGCTTACCTAAAATGTTCCTATTGATTGTACTGTGCTCTATTTTGATTAGCGCGGGTTTTATGGTGATGATTATTCCTGGCATTATTTTATTAATTGGTTTTGCATTAGCACCCGTTGTTTTAGTACGTCAACAAAATATGGGAAGTGCAATACGTTTGGGCTGGAAAGTTGGATTTAGTGAGTCGGCTGCGCTGATCCCTGCTTTAGGTATTTGGATCTTATTGCAATTCGGCATTGGTTTTGTGAGTAATCTTACAATTCAACTACCTGATGTTATTCATAATTTCTTATTCTACTTCCTAAAAAATATGGCTTCGGCTTGGATGATTATTTATCTGTTCCGTTTGTTTATGTTGGTTGAAAACAAATACACAACGCAACAGCGCTAATTTATTCTATTATCACCATCTATTAAAAATCCCGTGTATAAGCTAATCACTTATCACGGGATTTTTTATTTATTATGCACCGATTATTATGTACCAATAAAGTTTAACCAATACACTTAGAGAGTAGATGTATGGCTCGTTGTTGGCACATCTAATGTATTCTCATCATTATTTTCAGCGTCTTGTTTTAGCGCCTCTTTCCTTGCCTCTTTCTGTTTTTCTTTGATCTGCTGTCGGCTTTGATACAGTCGGATCACAAAATAAAGATCGGGGGCAATAATCAGGTCATCTTCATTAAGTGAAATTCTGTTGCGTTCAATCCAGCGATTTAACTCGGTTCTACGCCCTGCTAAAACCAATTTAACGCCTTTTATTCGTAACTCTCGTATTAATTCATCAATAGCAGCAAATACGCTAACATCGTCATAAGTAAAGCTTACAGCAGCATCTACCGCTAACCATGCCGGTCTTTGAGGTGCGCTATCAACCAGTTGTAGTACTCGTTTTTTAAAATAACCCACATTAAAATATGTCAGGGGTGAATTAAAACGGTACATCATTAAACCATCAATAGGCTCTATGCCATTATCCTTATTCATTGAATGAACCATTCCTTGTTCATCAACACCCAACAACTGATCGCTAGGTCGGAAAACAATACGTAAAAATTGTAATAAACCTAATAAAACCGCAAAACCAATACCATTAATTAACCCTGCTAATAACACCGCTAATAAGGTAAATGATGCCAATGTGAATGCTTGTTTATTACGTTTACGATAAGACCAAATATGACGAATACTCAGCAATGACCATGAAGAGACGATCAACACAATGCCGAGTGAAGATAATGGAATATAGGCGAGAAAATCGGTCATAAATAATAGCACTAGTAAGATCACCAGTGCGGCAATAATAGAAACTAACTGCGTTTTACCACCAACTGAATCATTGACTGCAGTACGGCTACTTGCCGCACTGACAGCAAATCCTTGAGAAAGAGCCGACGCAATATTGGCAATACCTAATGCTTTTAATTCTTGGTCTGCATCGACGTCATAACCATTTTTACTGGCAAAACTACGTGCGGTCATCATAAAGCTCACAAAACTAATTACCGCTAAGTTTATGGATGGAACTAATAATTCTCGTAATACACTGGGATGAAATCCACTCATCGAGACGACTGGCAAAAATAGGTCAACATTTCCTGCCTCTTTATTCACAATAGCAATACCATAGCTTGCTAAATCAAATTGCCAACTCAGATAAGTCATCACAACCATGGCAATTAATGGTGCTGGCCATCGGCTCCGAAAATAGCGAATACCCAATAATAAGGCGAGTGTTATCGCTGACATCAATAACGTAGGTAAATGTGCATCCATTAATCGAAATGGAACTTCAATGAGTTTTTCAATTAAGTGGTCTGGGGAAGTATCAAAACCAAATACTTTACTAAGTTGCCCAACCATAATGGTGATCGCCACACCATTTAATAAACCTTGAAGAATAGGACGAGACAGAAAATCAGTAAAAGCCCCTAGCCGAAAATGGCTGGCTAAAATACACCAAAAACCCGTCATTGCCGTCATGATAATTGCAAGTTGCCATCGTGTATTTTCATCACCAGCAGATAATGGAATAACAACCGCCGCAATAACGGCACACGTTGCAGCATCAGGCCCCGTAATTAATTGTCGAGAAGTACCAAATAATGCATAAATAATCATGGGTAAAATACAAGCATATAATCCAACAATAGCATTAATGCCTAATAATTCGGTATACGCAATGGCAACAGGTAGTGCGACAGCAGCCACTGAAAGCCCTGCTTTTAAGTCATAGCCAAAATATTCACGCTTATAGTTAAATAATAAGCCTAATCCTGGCATCCATTTTATTATTCTTTTTCCGTTCATTGATGTCCTCTTATCAGAAATACTTTTTTATTTATGCATTCATCAAAAAGTGGCGGGTGATAATGATGAGTTAATGAATCATATACTAGTGTAATATTTAAATCCTCTTTCATAACTCAAGCTTGAGTTTTAATTTTACATAAATGCAATAACATTGATTTTTCATTGAGTTATTTCAGATAAAACTCGCATTTTTTGTATAAATTAACACTCTGTCGTTAAAGATATGCAATTGTTTACCCATTTTCTGTCGCTTTGCATTAGAATAGCCAAGTTTATGAATTTAATTACCATAGGTTCCTATCTGTTATGAAAAATGGCTGGCTTAAGCAATTACTTGATTTT
>JAEYFY010000283.1 GCA_023454395.1 Pseudomonadota bacterium | reverse complement strand
ATTTTTGTCCTGAAAAGACATAGATAAAGACTCCAATAATACGATTGTACAACAGCACATAACTGCCAATACAACAGGCTAAAAAAAGTTATATGCGTTGATTAACGTAAACGCTTACGAGTCTTTTAGACCAAACTGAGAGCTAGTTTATTAATAAATATTTCTTTGTCAACTAAATTATTATCATTATCATTTAGGTGATAATGATAAAATTGAGATTAATGAAAAATGAGAAAACACGATAGGGTTTTCTCCTCTTCTTTCTACCAATCTCGTGTTGCAATTAACTCTTCTATATCAGCATCTTCAAAACCATATTCATCAGCGATAACGCCAAAATCCTCAGCAATGCACTCTCTTGCTATTGTTTCAATTTCGCTATTTTCTTCATAAAATTCTTCAGCTAACGCATTAAATTGATCTGTTGTTTGTTGCGTTAGAATATAAAGTTCTGCCAAATTTTTAGGTGAAGTCGCTTCTATTTTTACACAAAGGGCTTTTAATAAATCTTGCCCTTTCTTTACAAGGTGTGCTGGATAATAATTATCATTGTCCATTTCTTTTAAAAAATAATGTGCAGCGAGTACTTTATTTTTAATCATAAAAAATATCCTTATCTAAGTATTTATCTCAAGGTCATTAAAGCGCACTTATTATCTTAATGACAGGAAAGTATATTACGTTTCTTAATTAAATGTCTCGCTTTTATTTCTATGAATTTATAGAATTCTGACCAGCAAACGAAAAATAGGCAATTAATTAAAATGGCTAAAAAAATACGATTTATATTTCTTTTTTTGACTATTGCACTGCTCTCTTTTTTGACCATTAATAAATATTTTAAAAATGCACCTTTAGCGACATGGCACTTCTATGGCAGTAATGGTGAATATATTACAGGTCATTACTACCCACCAACAGAAGATGATGCAACAGATGCGGTGATCTCCATTCCAGAAAAACCAACTAAAGAAGGTTTAACAATAACGCATTGGGATACTTGCAGCAGTGAACTGAATATTGATAATAAAACACTTTATATTTCTTATTTTACGAGTGGTCTTATTCAAGCTTCATTAGCAACAAAAACCACATCTTATGTTGCATTAACTGAGCTGTATTTTTATCAACCTGATGATATGCATTGGTCGATAAATCGATTAGAGGATGGAACATATAAAGGCTGGATTTGGGATAATGTTGCAAATCAGCTTATTTCTGTTCGTTATCAGGAAGATAAAACAACAATTATTGACGGTACAAAATATACATTAATGCCAGAAAGTTATTGGCTATTTCAACGTTGGGCTAATGGCGTTTTAGTAGAAGAGTACACATTAGATGATTTACCGGCAAAAGATGGCTTTATTCCTGATATAGATAAACAAAGGTTGACCCAAGCAAAAGCAGAGCTTCAAGCCACGGTAAATGAGTTGGTAATACCATTAAATTTACCATTTAACTTAATGTTGTGGGATAACTCACTTTGTAAGCAATAACATCATGTGAAATGCTCCCAGAGGGTTGGGAGCATTTCTGACACAGAATGATTTAATTTATACTAAATAACACCATCTAATTTCATGTAAATTCCTTTTATTGAAAAATCAATTCCTTTTAAGTCGTTAATTTTTACTGTAAGAGTATAGATGAATAGAGTAAATAATTTAAATCTAATAAACATGTTGCACAACAGGGATATATTAAAACAGTTATCTATTTTCAATAAAAGAATAAGACATCAATTTGATAGTTATATTATTCAATGAAATTGATATTTTATATTTACATCATTCTAAATATAAAACCTTATTTATAGACTGTTGATTTTTAATAAGCTTTATTTTTAAACTCAAGGTGACTTAAATAATGTATTTAAGTTACTTTAGCATAATAGAGTGAGATATTTATTATTCACATTAGATTAATTATGCTAATTCTATCTAAAATAGATCTCTAAATTTAACATTAAATGCCTTAACGTGATAAAAATAAAATAAATAGCATTTTTATCTTAATCTACTTCTAAAAATTCCAGTCATTTATTTTTAGTAAAAAGTATTAAATAAAAATTTACCTTACATTAAGAGTTCATTAATCAAACCTTGCTTTGCATTTTATTATATTGCTCAATTTTTATTTGGCTCTTATACTTTCTTAAGACGATTTTAGATAGGTATTATTATGAATATTTTATTAGTTGAAGACGATTTACAACTCGGTAAAGCACTTTGTCGCGGGCTTGAAATTGCTGGTTTTCAACCATGTTGGGTCAGATTGCTTGCAGATGCTCGTGTTCAATTAAGCCAACGCCCTTTTGATTTAATGCTATTAGATTTAGGTTTACCTGATGGTGATGGGCAAGATGAACTGATTGCACTGAGAAAAAGTGGCGAGAAAATTCCGATTATTATTTTAACTGCCCGCACTCAAATTGATAATTTAGTACAAACATTAGACTCAGGCGCAGATGATTTTTTACCAAAGCCTTTTGCTATGCCTGAACTTATTTCTCGCGTAAAAGCAGTGAGTCGTAGAATGGCAGGTTTTTCTTCACAAATATGGTCTATTGGCGATTTGCAACTTAATCCAGCAAACCATCAAGTCACCTTAAATGACGAATTACTTTTATTATCAGGTAAAGAATACCAACTATTATATGAATTAATGCGTAATACTGACAATGTGGTGCGTAAGTCAGAGTTGGAACAGCGTTTATTTGGTTTAGACGATAAAATTGAGAGCAATTCTCTTGAAGTACACATGCATAATTTACGAAGAAAAATAGGCAAAGAACGTATTATAACAGTTCGTGGCGTAGGTTATTTATTAAAAAAAGAAACTAATTAAATGAAGATCCGCTCCTTCTTTATTTACACCATTGTCCTTCAGATTATCTCCATCGTTATGCTTTGGGGCGTTTGGTTAGCTTGGATACAATTTGATTATCTTGCTGAGTTTGAAAAAGTTTATAACAAACAGCAAGAAATTATTGCTGAGGGTTTTGCTAATACCTTAGAGATTGTTGCTGACCAACCTGAAGTTCTCAAAGAAATCGCTCATAATTTACAAGGTATGTATATCGACGCCATGCTTAACGGTGAAGATGATGAACTACAATATCTGCCGTGGTTTATTGCCTTAGATGAAAATAATACGCTGATTTATACTAATCGTCCTGAGTTGCCTATCCCTACAAGAGTACTTTCATTAGCATCAGAAAAAGTGTCTGTTGCAGGTGAAAAATGGATACTCTCTTTTAGCTGGGGAGAAAAACATAAAATAAAAGTGTTTATTGGTGAATCTGTTGAAGACAGAGGTCATGTTATTGGTAATCCTGTTGAAGGCACCTTTATTCCTTTCCTATTTATTCTTGCGACGGTTATTTTTGCCATCTTAATTACAGCCTATTTTAGTTTACGCCCTCTAAGACAAGCTGCAGAACTTATCTCTAACCGTAAACCACGTAATTTAACGCCGATTAATGTCGGTCAGCAATTTAAAGAAATTCGCCCTATCTTTAAAGAGCTAAACCAATTAATGGCAAGAATTGACGCTGCTAATATCCGTGAAAAACAATTTATGGCAGATGCCGCCCATGAATTAAGAACACCAATAGCTGCGGTTATCGCTCAATTACATCTGCTCTCTTTAGTCGATGATCAGCAAGAGCGTGAAGAAATTATTGATGATATGAAACAATCTCTTGATAGAGCAGCAGCTCTTTCTCATCAATTAATTGATTTGGCACGATTAGAATGTGACGATTTCCCATTAAAAATAGAATCTCTTGATATCTATAACGTTATTGGAAATGCAATAGCACAACACGTTCCTTATGCGATTACTAAAAATATTGAGTTATCACTTAATGAAGGTCAAACATTAACACTTAAGACTGATAAACAGGCTTTACTCTCTATATTTAATAATCTGCTTGATAATGCTATTAAATATTGCCCTAAAGGTAGCCAAGTTGAAGTAACTATCGAGAATCGATATGCCGAAGGGATACATGTTATTGTGCGTGATAATGGTCCTGGTGTTGCCAAAGAACATATCAATGTTCTATTTTCACGTTTTTATCGCGTTCCAGGCTCTAACGAAACAGGCAGCGGGTTAGGTCTATCTATTGCACAAAATCTCGCTAATAAAATTCAAGCATCGTTAATTGTTACTGAAGGGCTAAATAATAAAGGAATTGGCTTTATTATTGTTCTCCCTTTAGAAGTAAAATCATCAGAAAACGATTAATAAATAGATAGGGATATTGCAGAATAAAGGAGGTCTTTGTACCTCCTTTATTTTATCGTGCTGAGTTCCTAAAAAGTGTTATCCCCAAAGATTAATTAACCAACGTAGACCAGCTGTCACAATTGCTGCACTAAGCACAATCATAATAAAAGGTTTTTTTTGCCAAGTAAGCACACCTGCGACACCAACACCAACAATTTTTGAAATATCAGCAAGTTGGTCGCCATCAAAAAATGTCGATGTCATCGCCACTGAAAACAGAATAACAATCGCAGATAATGAAAGAAGCTCTTTAACCCTCTCTGATACCCCTGCTTTATTATTGAGTAATATTCCGGAAAGACGCATGGCGTATGTACCAACAGCAAGAATAATAATTCCTGTAATAATAGAAGCCGTGGACATTATATTCTCCTAATCACAAACAGTACGCCTAATAGCGATAATAAAACGGGTATCCCAGCAGGAAGGAATAATGTGGTTAAGAGTGCAATAATGCTCCCTATTATTGCTGCATGACGTGTTAGTTTATTTTTTAATGCAGGTAAACTTAGTGCGAGAATAATAGCCGGAAACATCGCATCCAGCCCTAGCATCTTTATATCTACGATAAATGATCCCAAGTAAACACCAAGCATGGTACCCAAAGGCCAGACAAGTAAAATACCTAATCCACAAGCCCAAAATGCTAATTTATTTTGTTCTGCAGTACGCTGAGATAAACCAAATACAACACTCTCATCATTTAATATATGAAAACCTAATAATGATTTAAGCCCTTTTCCCGGTAGATCCTTTACCGCCATACTAAAAGGAATATGTCGTGCATTAACCATTAATCCCGCAAGAGCGGCATATATTGCACTTCCTCCCATCGCCACAACGCCAATAAAAAGGAATTCAGAAGCGCCCGCTAAAACAAAAATGGATAACACTAATGGCACCCAAAAATCAAAACCCTGTGTATGAGCTAAAGCGCCATAAGAAATACCGACAATACCGTCAGCTAATGAAACAAGCACAATATCTCTAAGTACGTTATTATCAAGACGACTGTTAATTTGCATAGAATGTAGTATTTTTTATCGAACCATTCGTTCATTATGTTGAACGATTTATTTTTTTGCAAGATGATTTTTGAAGGAAGCTATGATGTCATCGCCTTGTGCGCCTATTAAAATTATTTCTCAGGCTCTGGCTAGAGAAAGAAAAAAAGCGGGTCTTTCACTTGCTGAAATAGCAAGACGAGCGGGTGTTGCAAAATCAACACTCTCTCAATTAGAAGCGGGACAAGGAAATCCAAGTATTGAAACACTTTGGGCAATTTGTGTTGCGTTAAATATTCCTTTTTCTCAACTTATTTCAGCACCACAGCCTGAAATTAAGGTGATCCGTAAAGGTGATGGCTTTAAAATCAGCGCAGAAAAAGCGTACTACCATGCTTTTTTACTTTCATCCTGCCCTGTAGGCGCAAAACGCGATATATACACCGTGATTGCACAACCCGGAAAAGATAGAGTCTCTGATCCTCACAGTAAAAATGTGACTGAACATATTATTATTATCAGCGGAAGCGCAATGGTAGGTACTTTAGATAATCAACAAGAATTACAACCCGGTGATTATATTTGCTATCCCGGTGATGTCACTCATGTATTACAAGCTTTAGAGCCAGACACAACTGCCGTCATGATTATTGAACATCATAATTAACATAGTAGAACGAATTATGATAAATTTACCGCACTGCTATATTACAATAATAATCTGAATTGTAATAAAAATCTGAAAGCAGTGCGATAAATTTGATAAAGAATGTCAGTCTAGTCAATTATTTTTTAAGTGCTTTATCAAGGTAGATCTCTCGTAACCGTTGAGATAAATGCCCAACTGTTCCCTGATTGATATCTTCATTATCGATTGAAATAACTGGCCAAATTAATGTCGTCGCTGAGCTAATAAAAGCTTCTTTTGCTTTTTTGGCTTCATCAAGTGTAAATAGGCGTTCTGTTATTTTAAGCCCTTCTTCTTGCGCTAATTGAATAATCGCTTGGCGTGTAATACCGGGTAAAATATCCTGACTTAGCGGTCGAGTAATAATTTCATTATCATGATTAACAATAAAGAAGTTACTTGAACTGCCTTCTGTTATATAACCATCTTTAATTAAAATAGCATCATCGGCACCTTGTTGATGTGCATGTTGTTTTGCTAAACACGCTGCTAATAATGCCACTGTTTTAATATCGCAACGTTGCCAGCGAATATCTTCAACACTAATGACTGAAATCCCTTTTTTTGCATTAGGATGATCCACAACTGTTGAATGTTGTACAAAAGCAACGATTGTGGAAGGAACAGATGAAGATGGAAAATCAAAAAAACGAGAGGAATCAGTACCTCGCGTTATTTGTAAATAAATAAGCCCTTCATGAAGATTATTCTTTTTGATAAGTTGATGATGAACATCACTTAGCAACTCTTTGGTAATGGGAAGCGATAAACCTAATTCTTTGCATGAACGCTGTAAGCGTTGAAAATGCCCATTAAAGTCAATGAGCTGACCATCAATAACAGCAGTAACTTCATAAACAGCATCTGCAAATAAAAAACCACGGTCAAAAACAGATATTTTAGCCTGCTCTTTAGGTACAAAGTGACTGTCTAAATACACGATATCAGACATTTTACCTCCGTTATAAATTTTATTAACAATCTATCTCAATCCACTACCTTACACCTTCAATTTTCTATTTAAAAGATGCCCCCTCATTCCGACATTTTTTAATTATAATTTTATGTAACGAGGTCATGTTATATAAGCAAACATTGCTATAATTTAACTTATGTACCAAATATAAGGATAAGAGGTGGCTATGTTAGATATTAATAAAAATAATTTATCTCAGCTAACTGAGAAACTGGTTAAAAAACAATGCACTTTAATGACTATTATTGCCATACTGGGCTTTATTGCAGGTTTTATCTGTATTATTAACCCTTTTTCTTCTGGCATTGTTATTAGTGTATTACTCGGTGTTGTATTTTTTGCCTGCGCGATATCCAGCATTATTGGTGGTTTTAATGCTCAAGTTTCTTCTAGTTGGTCAATGTTGATTACGTTATTAGCGGGTTTTATTTATCTTCTGCTTGGCTATATTTTTGTCACTGATCCACTAAAAGGTATGCTTAGTCTTGCCTTTTTTATCGGCTTTCTATTTATTTTTGCGGGTATACTGCGCCTAAATATAGGCTTTAAACAGATTAAGGATAATTTTTATGGCTGGTTCAATATATTAGTGGGATTTTTGGATTTAGTGATTGCCTATTTCTTAATTGCTTTTGGACCTGAAACGTCAGTCGCTCTCGTCATGGCATTAATTGGTATACAACTTATTTTAAGTTCTATCACCATTTTATCGATAATAAGTGCGATAAAACGAATGACTCACTAATTGATTATTTAGTGATAATAATTTTATTGATGAAATATAGACAAAGAGCCACACAAGGTGGCTCTTAAATATGAAGCAAAATAGATTTGTATTAAGCACAAGGTAAGCGCATCGATACCGTATACATATTTTCTCCACAAAAGTAACAATTTCCTGTTTTTTCAAATACCATCACCTGAATACCGAGTTGCCCTACTTCAATATTAGGCAATGCATCAGCCAAAATACTCTCTAATACCGGCTCCAGGATTTCAACTATATTAATAGGATCGTTATTAGATGTTGTATCATGTAAGAAATTACCTAAACGGGGATCATCAGCGTAGACTTCTAATGTTGAGCGATATATCACCTTTCTTTCATTGCCAGCTACCTTCGAATAACCATTAAAGATGATAGCTATTTTTTGGATATTCATTTTCGCTACGCGATTTTTAATTTGTAAACATAAAGAGGGAACAAGCCTAATATTGACAGAATTAAAGTAGCGATCGCAAATCTGAGGAATAGTGACACTAATACAAGGCTTGGGTGCGATATTTGTAATTTGCTTATTACATTCCCCCGTTAAAGTGTTATCAACAATAATACGCTCACGTCGAGAAAAACAGATATTATCGAAGATATCAACAGTGAAGAAAGAAATGTAATGAATACCATTTGTTAATAACTGATTCTCTAATCTCACAGAAATTGCAGACTTATCAGTACATGGCAACATCTTAAGTTGATCATTAAAATAAAATCCAACTTGTGTGCTTTCACTAATATCACGACCTAAAATGAGATTCGCGTTAACGCAATAATTATCACTATGATAGCTGAGAATACCATTTAAGGTTGCTGGTACTTTAGGAGAGGATAATTTCTCCGTTGTCATTTCAACATAATAATGTCTTGATTTTATTGGTTTATCTGGATCTTCGATATTTTCAGTTTCGGCATAAAATATAGCGACTTGTTGAGGTTCACTCTTTTTAAATTTAACTTTAAAACTGACAATACCGTATTTGTTAGTTTTGCCAATACTAATTTTCTCACCATCTGCATTATAAATTTCTGGCGCAACCGCTAAGGTACTATTTTCCTCATCGTAAATTAATTTGACCTCTTTATTTTGAACATCTTCACCATCTTTATCTTGAAGATGTACCACAAAACTTTTAGGAATACTTTCCCACAGACTTGGCCATTGCATAGATTCTGAACGTATTGTCAGCAAATCATCAAATTTCTCACAATTCTTCGATGAACAGTCAGTGTTAGGATTGATTTTAGGTGGAGTAACTCGAATTTGTATCGGTGTTGCGTAATAAACAACATTATCATCATCTTCATCTTTTAAGATCAATTGTAATGATGCCACACCACTTCGATTACCCGTTAAAGAGATTTCTGTTTTGCTGTTATCCACTATAGTGGTGTACGCATCTTTGTTATTTGGCAAAATTAAAATGCCTTTTGGACTTGTACGCCATTCGGCCAAACGTAGATTAATCCCCGTTATAACCACCTCATATTTGATAACTCGATTCAGTTTCACTTCGTTATCAGAATCATCAGGAGATAATTTTATCTGATTGAATTTAATATCCACATCATCACCAATAGCGGATTGAGTATTAGCACCATAAACAGGCGGTGTCAGTGCTATTACACTTTTATCACCTTGTAAAATTTTTTGTAAACGTTCTTCTTTTGTTTCGATATTCATTGATTGATTTCCTTTCTTTTTCCGACTCCATTTTTAGCTTAAAGAAAAAAATTTAAGTGAAAATCACAATAGAAAAAAGTCAACTAAGCATTGTTGTCAGACAAAAATAAAAAATAGATTATAAACAATAAGATAAGGAATGCTTTCAATAGAATACACTCTACAGGATCGATAAAAATCACCCTTATAATAAAAAATAATTTAAATTTTAAAATATTTTTGTATAAAGCTATTGACTGTTATGGAAATGTGATTAAAATCAATCTCAGAAAATATTTGTGACGCGAATCACATTTTATTAATAGGATACTTAATATGAAATCAATGACTTCTTTTATTACTAACCTGCACCAAGTTGTTGTCAAATTATCATCAACTCGTTTACTGTAATTATTTGATTTAAAATAAAATACAGCATAAAGCCAGAAATAGCCTCTCATCGCACAAAAGACTATTTCTGGCTTTTATTCACTCCGCAACGCTTATTTATCATCTCGCTTACCCTCGCATTTTTCGTAACAAAAAATTCACCTTCTTGAACTAAGATCTCTTTTCTATATTCTTAATATACACCCCACATTAACTATGAGGATATTTTATGCAGCAGCAACTGCTTACATGGATACGTCAATTCAATGAGGAGTATGCACAAGTCGCCTCTCTCCTACTCGTTTTAGCCATTATTTTTCTTGTCGCAATCATTCTCCATTTTATTTTGCACAAATTGGTCTTACCCAAAATTTCCAAAGCAATAAGTCAGTACGATCAAAAATGGCAATTTTCTCTAGAAATAAATAAATTATTTAGTCGTTTTGCTTTTTTAATCCAAGGCGTTGTTGTTAATATCCAAGCGCTGGTGTGGATGGGATCAGGTAAAACACAAGAAATTCTCACCACCAGCGCTCAAGCGTGGTGCTTAATTTTTGGCTTGTTGATGCTTTTCTCTATTATGGATCTTTGTATGCAGATCATGAGAAATTCATCCTCATTTGGCCGATTACCATTAAAAGGTATTTTTCAAAGCTTAAAACTTGCCGCCTCTGTGCTGATTGGGATAATGATTATTTCCCTACTTATTGGCAAATCACCTCTTATTTTACTCAGTGGTTTAGGCGCCATGACGGCTGTATTAATGTTGGTGTTTAAAGATCCTATTATGGGATTAGTCGCTGGTATTCAATTATCTGCAAACAACATGATAAGCCTTGGTGACTGGTTAGAAATGCCTAAATATGGTGCTGATGGTGCTGTCATTGATATTAGTTTAACAACCGTTAAAGTGCGTAATTGGGATAATACGGTTACGACTATTCCAACTTATTCTCTCATTTCAGATTCCTTTAAAAACTGGCAAGCAATGACAAAATCAGGAGGACGTCGTATTAAACGAAGTCTTGCTCTTGATATTAACAGCATCCATTTTTTAGATAAAAAACAACTTGATGATCTAGAAA
>JAEYFY010000197.1 GCA_023454395.1 Pseudomonadota bacterium | reverse complement strand
CGTACTACTGGTGACCACGAAGTTCACTTCCAAGTTCACAGTGACGTATTCGCTGAACTGAATGTTATCATCGTTGCTGAATAATCTCTGATTAAACAGTTAATGTTGATAAAGAAAAACGCCAGCTTAGCTGGCGTTTTTTTTGGGATAAATAAATGCTTTTCTTACTATGGTGTACGGTAATAACTTCCATCACTCAAACGAGTGTAAGTGATAACAGTACCGGCGCTATTTGTCACTTCTAGCATACTGACATCACCTTGTGGATTACGCTGTAAACGAATAGTTTGCCCAGAGCGTAATTGGCTTAATGATTTTTGCTGATCTTCTGATTTCGCCATAGAGAATGCATCATTGACAGGAAGTTGATTGTCTCTAAAAAGTTGCGCTAAGGTCTGTCCCTCTTTAATGGTATAAGTTTGCCATGTTTGCGCTGGTGTTGATTGCGTGTTTTGTTGCGGTGCTGTTTGAGCAATATTGCCCTCAGGATCATTTGTCATTGGCTCTTCTATTGATGGAGAAGTGCCAGATTCGGCATTTAAGCTATCTTGTGCTTGAGGGATCGGTGTTTGATACGCCGGATCATTGGTAGATGCTATTGGCACAGGAAGATCATGCGTTGATGATGATGGCTGAGGTGGCTCACTGGTGTTTTCACTTGTCGGCCAAAAAAACACGACCAATAAAGCAATAGCAATAACCAGTATTGCTCGACGATGTAAGCCAGGGAATTTGCCCATATTCACCTCATTATTGATCTGTGAATCAGTATTATGAATTGCTGTAACATCTTTTTTATTTCTTGTAGCCATACTAGCACGAACCATGATCCTAACTTGCTCCCTGAATTCTTTTCAGAATTATCTATTCGCTCTAACCGTTAATGTTATTTATTCCCTTGATGGTTAACTAAAAATAGTTTCATACGTTGATACGCATTTTTATCTGTTTCTATGGTTAAAGCCTGCGTTAATTCACCGTAAAGATCATGAGGCAATAATGTGTCAGACCATGTTGAAAGAACATTCAGCGCCATATTTCTATCACGCAATGTCGGGCTGCGTAATTGCCTTTTGATCAGTGACCAGCCGATACCAGGAAAACCACCAAGATCTTGCATAATATATTCAACGGCATGATGGGGCTGATATTCAGAGTAGGTAGTTATTAATGGATCATCTGTGCTATCGAATGCTGTTAATTCAATTTGTTGTTCTGCAAGTTTAACTACTCTTTCTATTTTATGAGAAGCATCCGTTTGCATTAATTGGTGCCACCAATCTGCATTGGGATTATCTTTTTGTAGTGAAAAGAGCAATTCCCAAATATCAAGGCGAAGAGATTTAGCAACAAGGCTTGCTTGGTAACTTTTTGAGCGAGAAGAATTTTGTAATGCTTCGATAATGAGTATCGACCATTCTGGTTTTTGAATAATATTTTGTGAAGTGGAGATAATTTGTTGTTGGTATTGATCGTCCCAGCCGAGAGACTCGAGTAATAACCAATCTTCACCACTATTTTGAACAAAGTCGGCGATTTCACAGACGCAATAAAGGAGTTTTAATTCTTTGGGTGGCAAAGAATCAACTTGTGAAATAAAAGTATTACACGCTTGGACGCCTTCTACATAATCATAGATATCTTTTGTTGGACCCCCATTAAGCAGTGCGCGTAAAAGATCACTACAACCAAGCAGTAACTCATTATCTAAAGGGTGCGTATTCAACATTTCTAATAATGCGCCTTTTGTGACGCAGTCATAGGCCACATATTCTGTCATCACATTATTTTTATACCCTTCAGTCAGCAGCCAATAACGATTATTAATAGACAATGTTGAAGGCAGATATTCGATAAATTGGATACGTCCCCAGCCTTTTGTTCGTTGACCTAGGGAATATAAAAAAGGCTCCAATTCTTCACAAGAAAGGCGCTGTTTCAGCGAACGAATAGCATAAAGTGTAAATTCAGGGTGAAGGGCAAACAATAAAAGTAAACGTTGAGAAGGACTATCGCTAAATGTGCCTAATAGCCCTAATGCGATTTTGATCGGATTTTTATCAGGGCTTGACTTCAAGATCAACAAGATGAATTGAAAATAGACCTCATGATTAATCAATGTTTCATCTTGTTCTATTTTCTTTATCAGATGTGGAAGATAGGTAATAGGCGCGAGTTTATCTTGGCAGGCCATGGAATAAAAAGAATCGATATGCTCTTTATCAGGCAAAAGAACGATATGCTTTATTGCATGATAGAGTGATAAGGCAAATTCCTCACATGCTTTTTGAGAAGGTAGTTGCTCAATGGCTCGACCTATTCGTTGGTGCAAAATAATACCTTCACGAGCGCCAGCTGACCAACTAAAAGGTATTGAATTATCAGGTTTTACTTTTAGATGTGCGTCTGACAATAGATTTAATTCATCAGGTAATGGTGTATCACCTATTTCATAAGGTCTTAATTGTGAAAAAATTGAAGGCGCAGAAGACGAGTAAACGTTAGGAAAGTCTACTGTGAGATCGATAGACAAAGGTGACTTACTGAAAAGCTTATCGCGCCAATTAGTCATAATAAATCCTATTTGTTTTGCCGTCTTAGTATAACTTTAGCGGAAAATAGGAAGGCTGGATAAAAAAAGCCAGAAAATCCACTTATATCACTAAAAAAATTCCCACCTCAAAATTCCTTCCTTCTTGAGATAAAAAAAACAAATCAAAAAAAACTGGTCAATAAAATTAAAAAGGGGTACATTAGCGCAATTCCAAATTGTTATATTATAACATTGCAAATAAAATGGGGTTTATTATGAAACTAGGTATCCACCCTCAATATCGAACAGTGATTTTCCATGACACCAGCGCAGATGCTTATTTTAAAGTGGGTTCAACCATCCAAACGGAAAAGACAATAGAGTATGAAGGGCAAACATACCCTTATGTGACATTAGATGTCTCCTCTCAATCACACCCATTTTATACCGGTAAGCAGAAGACACATTCTCAAGAAGGTAATGTGGCACGCTTTAATAAACGTTTTGGTCAATTTATTAAGTAAGGAAGAAAAAATGCAGGTATTAAGTTCATTAAAAAGTGCTAAACAGCGCCATCCAGATTGTAAGGTGGTGCGTCGCCGTGGTCGACTTTATGTGATTTGTAAATCAAATCCACGTTTTAAAGCGGTTCAGGGGTGAAATTATGCAAAAGCCAGTTCTTTCTTGTATTTTAATCATGGGATTATTGGGTAGTGCAATGTCTGTTTTAGCACATAGCCACCATCATGAAAAAGTACAAACACAAGCACAGCGAGATGCAGCGAATGGGATTTTTGAGGACAAGGACGTTCTCAATCGCCAGCTTAGTGATTGGGATGGCGTATGGCAATCTGTAGAGCCTTATTTGGTTAGTGGCGAGCTAGATGAGGTTTTACAAAAGAAAGCAGAAACGAAAAAAGATAAAACGGTTGAAGAGTACCGAGCCTATTACGCACAAGGCTATAAAACTGATGTGGATATGGTTGGTATTGAAAACAATATTATTGAGTTCCATAGAGGCGAGAACGTCGATAGCTGTGAATATCACTATGATGGTTATCGTATTCTACATTATGAGTCTGGTAAAAAAGGTGTACGTTATCTTTTCCGCTGTGATGATGCTAAAAGCCAAGCACCTAAATTTATTCAATTTAGCGACCATATTATTGCACCAGAGAAAGCAGGGCACTTCCATTTATATATGGGCAATATATCGCAAGATGAATTACTTAAAGAACTAAGCAACTGGCCAACGTATTATCCTTATTCCATGAAAGCAGATGATATTGTTCATGAAATGCTTTATCACTGATTTAAGTAAAATAAATAAAAAATAAAATAATAAAAAATCTTTAGCAAAGGAATGCTAGATTTTTTTTAATTAATTATGTGGTCTAAAGAGAAAATAATAAGAAAAAAGCAGTAGCATCCATGCTGACTTACTTTTATAAGTTGGGTTAACGATTATTTATAATCCTTGGCAGAGATACTTCATCTCCATATAGTCTTCAATGCCGTGTTCAGAGCCTTCACGACCTAAACCTGATTGTTTAATTCCTCCAAATGGCGCAACTTCATTAGAAATTAAACCCGTATTAATGCCCACCATGCCGTATTCTAAATTTTCAGCAACACGCCAAATACGCTGTGGATTTTCACTATAAAAATAAGCCGCTAAACCATAAATAGTGTTATTGGCTAAATGTACTACTTCATCTTCATTTTCAAAGATAACTAAAGGTGCTACAGGACCAAAGATCTCTTCTTCAAGGATATGGCTATCGGCAGGCACATTACCCACAACAGTAGGCTGGAAGAAGTTTTCACCCGCTTTATCACTTTCGCCGCCACAAAGCAGTGTCGCACCGCGTTTTAGCGTGTCAGCCAGTAAAGATTGTGATTTTTCAACTGCTTTGTGATTAATAAGAGGTCCAATAGTGACACCTTCTTCAAAACCGTTTCCTACTTTGAGCTTTTTGACAGCAGCAACAAAACGTTCACTAAATTGTTGGTAAACATCTTTATGAATATAAAAACGGTTAGCACAAACACAGGTTTGCCCTGCATTGCGGAATTTAGCGCCCATAGCCCCTTCAACAGCTTTATCAATATCGGCATCGTTAAACACGATAAATGGCGCATTACCGCCCAATTCTAAAGAGACTTTTTTTACGCTATCAGAACATTGGCGCATTAATAAACGTCCAACACCTGTCGAGCCAGTAAAACTTAATTTGCGAACACGGTTATCAGAGGTAAAGACTTCGCCAATTTTAATGGCATCACCTGTAACAATATTAATCACACCCGCAGGAATACCCGCTTGAGCCGCTAATTCCGCTAAAGCCAATGCGGTGTAAGGTGTTTCATTGGCAGGTTTAATCACCATCGTACAACCCGCAGCTAATGCTGGAGCGGCTTTGCGGGTGATCATCGCTGCTGGGAAGTTCCAAGGTGTAATAGCAGCACAAACACCAATACCTTGTTTAATCACCATCAAACGTTTGTCAGCAGAAGGTGAGGGAATAATTTCACCGTTGGTTCTCTTTCCTTGTTCTGCAAACCACTCGATAAAAGAAGCCGCATAAGTAATTTCACCCTCTGCTTCAGCAACAGGTTTACCCTGCTCAAAGGTCATTAATTCAGCCAATTTTCTTTTATTTTCAGTGATTAGTCTAAACCAGTTTTGCAATAGCGCTCCGCGCTGATGTGCTGTAAGTGCGCGCCATTTTGGTAAGGCTTTTTGTGCAGCATCAACAGCCATTATTGCTTCTTGAGTTGCCATATTGGGTACAGTACCGAGCAAAGTACCCGTGGCAGGATCGATAACATCAACGGTTTCGTTATTTTTAGCATTACACCAAAGACCATCAATATAGCCTTGTTCGCGGAAATAGGGATTTGTCGTTATCTTCACTTAATACCTCTCTGAACACATTATATATTGATATTTATAAGGCTAGGCAGTTTAGTGCCTATTTGTAATTATATGCCTGTGTTGTGATGTTGTGAAAATAAGTATGACAAATGCCAATAAAAAAACGTTAAAACGCGGTGAATAGAGTCAATTGCTTACGTTTTTAATGAATCTCAAGGCTGAAGGTTTACGCTGTACCTTACCACTGTTATTCTTGGATTTAACTTTCATAAAAAACAGGTATTTTTCATGTCAAAACCATCATTTGATTCTATTGAATCACAGGCAAGTTACGGTATTGGTCTGCAAGTCGGTCAACAACTGACTGAGTCAGGTCTTCAAGGATTAGAGCCAGCAGCACTGTTAGCTGGCTTGACCGATGCATTAGAAGGTAATGCGCCTTCTGTACCTGTTGAAACATTACACAATGCCTTACGTACTATGCACGAGCGTGCTGAAGCTGTGCGTCAAGAACGTCAAGCAGAGCTGGCTGATGCTGGTAAAGTTTTCTTAGAAGAAAATGTGAAAAATGAAGGCGTTCAAGTTACAGAATCAGGTTTACAGTACAAAGTCCTGACTGCGGGCGAAGGTGCAATCCCTGCGCGTACTGATCATGTTCGTGTTCATTACACGGGTCGTTTAATTGATGGTACTGTGTTTGATAGCTCAGTTCAGCGCGGTCAACCTGCTGAATTCCCAGTAAATGGCGTTATCGCAGGCTGGATTGAAGCATTAACATTAATGCCAGTAGGCTCAAAATGGGAATTATATATTCCTTACCAATTAGCTTATGGCGAACGTGGTGCGGGTGCGGCTATTCCTCCATTCGCGACATTAGTATTTGAAGTAGAATTATTAGAAATTTTATAATTTCTTATTCTGCGGCAAATTAGAGTAAAAAATAGCTGGTTTTTGCCAGCTATTTTTGTCTCTATACTAAAATAAAGAGACAGTAGGGTAATTAATTTTTATAAGAGAAGTTATCTGCTTATAGAAATAAGAGAGGTGTATGATGTTAGAACAAGTCAGCAAATTAGCCCGCCAAGCAGGTATGGCGATAATGCAAATCTACCAGCAATCAGAGCCTATCCAAGTACAGGAAAAAAGCGATAATTCACCTGTCACAGAGGCTGATTTGGCCGCTCACCAAATTATCAAACAAGGACTTGCTTCTATTGCCCCTGATATACCTCAATTATCTGAAGAAGATCCCCCTGAATGGGAAGTTCGTCGTCATTGGGATCGCTATTGGTTGATTGATCCTTTAGATGGAACTAAAGAATTTATCAGCAAAAATGGTGAGTTTACGGTGAATATCGCCTTAATTGAAAAAGGTATTCCCGTTTTAGGCGTTGTCTATGCACCGGTTCAAAATGTGTTATATGCAGCAGCCAATAAACAAGCATGGAAAGAAGTGTGTGGTCGTAAATTACCTATTCATGCGAGCCGCGCTGAACCGCCAGTGATTGTGATTAGCCGTTCTCATCAAGATGATGAATTAAAAGAATATTTATCTCAACTTGGCGAACATCAAACGGTGGCAGTTGGCTCTTCTTTAAAATTTTGCCTTGTGGCGGAAGGTAAAGCACAACTTTATCCTCGCTTTGGACCAACACACACATGGGATACTGCCGCAGGTCATGCCATTGCGATTGCAGCCGGCGCACATGTTACGGATTGGAAAGGAATAACGTTAGATTATTCTGCTAAAGAGTCGCTGATAAACCCAGGATTTAGAGTTTCTATTTTTTAAATAGACCAAATAAGGTTGTAGCCCTTTATATGAAAGGGCTATAACACAGAGATTATTCTTTAATTAAATCGTTGATAAGATTGATTGCAGTTGTAATTTCCGCACCGCTTAATACACCTTCTTTGACGAAACGAACCTTACCTTGCTTATCTAAAACAACAATAGCTGAACTCTCTTTCTCTAATCCCCAGCTTTTTAATGCTGCACCATCGGCATCAACAATAAACTGTGACCAAGGAAATTCTTTTTTACTGTCTTCAACACTGCCACGAACAAATGGACCTGTGCCAAAGACTGCATCATCAGTATTAATAATCGTTGTAGTTTGATAACTGGTGTGTGGAAATTTAGCCAGTTTTACGGCTTCAATAAACGGTGCATTCATCTCCTTCGCCTTGCTACGTCCTGCTATATGCTGAACAGTACGTACTTTTCCACTAAGCAGACCACTATTCCAATTTTGGTAGCTAAACTTATCTTTGGTTGTGTCATAAAGTAGCTCGCCTTTGTCATTGATTGTGACAGCAGGAAGTACTGTATTTTCAGTGATGTTATGTGCAAATGCCCAGGTGGATGTGCTGAGTAAAAGAGCAGCTAAGGTTATTTTGTGCATAGCCATTGTCCTATTATTGAAATCGACGTTAGATTTTATCTAAGCATAGAAGCTAGTGAAGAATAATACCTCATTACTGATACATTTATTTAACACTGAGTGAGTAAAATAATGCATACGCTATCTTTAGTTATATTCTTTACTGTCAATAAATGTAAAAACAGATAAGAAAATCAAATAAGTTGAACCTAGTACTTATAATTAGGTCTTTAAATTTGATATATAAAGATAAGTCTTTATGACTTATTAAACTCAAC
>JAEYFY010000188.1 GCA_023454395.1 Pseudomonadota bacterium | reverse complement strand
TTTTCCATATTCTTTACGTATTCAATAGGTTGGCGGCGTAGCCATTGTCAAAGTAAAGCCGACGCTACGATAAATTTTATATCGTTCACGCGCCAACTGTTTCAATTGTTCATCAATAGGTACAAAGTCTATCACTTCATGGAAAGCTGTGGCAAAGTCTACGAATTGCGATTGCAAATTAATCAAGAGATCACGAGGTGCATTACCACGTTTTCCAGGCCAACATAATTCAACAGGAGAGCCATAACGAGGACCTTCACCTGCAAGATTATGAGGAACAAACTGATGAGGTTCTCTTGCCCATAATGCCTCATCAAGCAATTCAGCTTGAGCTTGAGACTCACAAACCAACAAAATACGTTTGCCTAATCGCCAATGTTCAGCAGTAAGTTGACAGGCAAGCCACTCATGAGCCTGTAAATCATCGTGTATTGATGGGTGTTCCATTAAATAAAACGTGGCGTTTTTCATGATATCCCGATAACAGAAGGGTATTGCGTTGCAATACCCTTCTTGGAGTCTGCTCTATTTACCATAATAATAGGGTAATACCTTAACCCTGATAATTATGCGGTATTACTCGTCGCTATTCAAACCCGCGCGATTAAGTAAGAACTGAGACAGTAAAGAAACAGGACGGCCTGTTGCGCCTTTGGCTTTACCAGAACGCCATGCTGTGCCTGCAATATCCAAGTGAGCCCAGTTATATTTAGTTGCAAAACGCGCTAAGAAACAACCCGCAGTAATTGCGCCACCTAAACGACCACCAGTATTGGCTAAATCAGCAAAATTAGATTCGATTTGTTCATAGAACTCTTCGCCTAATGGTAAACGCCAAGCGCGGTCACCTGCTTGCTCTGATGCATTCATTAATTCATGTGCTAATGGATTATGATTAGACATTAATCCGCTATAGTGATGCCCTAAAGCCACCATACAAGCACCTGTTAATGTTGCGATATCGATAACTAATTCAGGCTCAAAGCGCTCAACATAAGTTAACGCATCACACAGCACTAAACGACCTTCAGCATCGGTGTTTAATACTTCAACAGTTTGTCCTGACATGGTTGTTAAAATATCACCTGGGCGATATGCTTTTCCACCCGGCATGTTTTCACAACCCGCAAGTACACCAATGACATTGATTGGTAACTGGAGTTCAGCAACAACACGCATCACACCATAAACCGTTGCAGCACCACACATGTCGTATTTCATCTCATCCATGCCATCAGCAGGTTTGATAGAAATACCACCCGAGTCAAATGTCAGCCCTTTACCTACTAACACAATTGGGTGAGTGTCAGGATCTTTATTGCCTTTATATTCGATAATCGACATTAAAGATTCATTTTGAGAGCCTTGTCCTACCGCAAGGTAAGCATCCATATTTAGCTCTTTCATTTGCTCTTCGCCAATAACGCGCGTAGAAACATTTGGAGAGGAGTCTGCTAATTGACGAGCTTGAGATGCCAAATAAGCAGCATTACAGATATTTGGTGGCATGTTAGCTAAATCTTTACATGCTTTAATACCTGATGCGATGGCTAAACCGTGTGCAATTGCGCGTTCACCACTTGGTAGTTCACGACGAGTCGGTACATTAAAGACCATTTTACGTAATGGACGACGTAATTCTGTCTTATTGCTTTTCAGTTGATCAAAGGTATAGAGGCAGTCTTTTGCAGTCTCAACCGCTTGACGCACTTTCCAGTAATTATTACGACCTTTAACATGTAACTCAGTTAGAAAGCATACGGCTTCCATCGAGCCAGTTTCATTGAGTGTGTTAATAGTTTTTTGAATAATCTGTTTATACTGGCGTTCATCCAATTCACGCTCTTTACCGCAACCAATGAGTAAAACGCGCTCAGAGAGAACATTTGGTACATGATGTAACAGCAATGACTGTCCGACTTTGCCTTCCAGTTCACCTCTGCGTAACAGGGCGCTGATATAGCCATCACTGATTTTATCAAGTTGCTCCGCGATCGGAGATAAACGACGAGGCTCAAACACCCCCACGATAATACAAGCGCTGCGTTGTTTCTCTGGGCTGCCGCTTTTTACATTAAACTCCATGCGTTCTCCTGAATATTAAAGACAAAAACGGAAAGTATCGTTTAGAATAGTGATCCGCATTAATCTACCCCATAGAAAGTTTACTTTTTATGTTAAGCTAAATGCATTAATTGAACACAACTAATTTAGCTAACTTATAAGCTTGTTCTTATTGGGAACCTGTTTATAGCATGTTTTGATATCATTTGGGCTGCAAGAATGTCTAACTGAGATGCACAAATGATAGATATACAACGAAGTTAGCGATTTTCCTGCAAAAAGACAAGTTTTCACAGGCATAACTAGCGTGATTATAATTCGATATTTAGCTCGGGAAACCCTTAAAAGTCAGATAGCCATCTTATTTATTTTGATGCTTATCTTCTTTAGCCAGAAACTGGTTGAAATTTTAGGGGCTGCTGTTGAAGGTAACATTCCTACAAACCTCGTGATTTCTCTGCTGTGGCTGGGAATTCCTGAGATGGCACAGCTTATTCTTCCATTAAGCCTTTTTCTTGGGCTTCTGATGACTTACAGCAAACTTTATGTTGAAAGTGAGATAACCGTCATGAATGCGTGCGGAATAGGTAAGAAAGCATTAGTGCAAGCTGCACTGTTGCTCTCATTACTCACCAGCGCATTAGCCGCAGGAAATGTCATTTGGCTTATTCCTTGGTCTTCGGCGCATCAAGAGCAAGTCCTTGAGGATGCTAAAGCAAACCCAAGTTTAGCTGCATTGATGGAAGGGCAATTTAAAATGTCCAGCGACCGCAATATGGTGCTCTATCTTGGTAGTGTAAAAGGGAATCAATTCCAAGATGTATTTCTTGCACAGTTGCGTCCAACACAAGATCAGCGTCCTTCTGTCGTGGTGGCAGATAAAGGCTATACCAAAGAATTACCTAACGGGAATCAGATAGTCGTATTAAGTGAGGGAACTCGCTATGAAGGTACGGCTGTGCTACGTGATTTTCGTATTACCGATTTTAATGACTACCAAGCTGTTATCGGGCACCGTGAATCTACCATTCGCAGTAATCGCGTAGAACAAAAAACGATGACTGAGCTTTGGCATTCAAATGAAGCAGAGTCTATCGCTGAATTCCATTGGCGCTTAACTTTGATTTTCTCTGTTATCATTATGGCGGTGATGGTCGTGCCTTTAAGTGAGGTAAACCCACGTCAAGGTCGCGTATTAAGTATGCTACCTGCCATGCTGCTTTATCTGGTGTTCTTCTTACTACAAAGTTCATTGCACTCTAACGGTGAAAAAGGAAAACTGGACCCTTTAATTGCAATGTGGAGTGTTAATGGCGCTTATCTTGCCTTGGCTATCTTATTGAATGTTTGGGATACCTTGCCTATGCGTAAATTCCGCGCTCGCTTTAAGAAAGGAGTTGCCTGATGTTTGGTGTATTAGATAGATATATCGGGCGTACTATTTTACAGTCAATTTTGATGACACTCTTTTTGCTGGTTTCATTATCCGGCATTATTAAATTTGTCGATCAACTTCGTAAAGTAGGGCAAGGGGATTTCACCACTCTCGATGCGGGTGTTTATGCGATTTTAAATATCCTTAAAGATGTGCAGATTTTCTTTCCTATGGCAGCATTACTTGGCGCGTTATTAGGATTAGGTGCATTAGCAACACGCAGTGAGTTGGTGGTGATGCAAGCATCGGGATTTACCCGCTTGCAAATTGCAGGCTCTGTGATGAAAACCGCTATTCCATTGGTTCTGTTAACAGTGCTGATTGGTGAATGGGGTGCGCCACAAGGTGAACAATACGCACGTAACTATCGTGCCGAAAAAATCATGGGTAACTCTTTAGTTTCCACTAACCGTGGTATGTGGGCTAAAGATGGCAACCAATTTATTCATATCAACCGAATAAAGAGCCAAAATGAGATGCAAGGCATCACACTCTATGATTTTAATAATGATAGAAAACTAGAAACGGTACGTTATGC
>JAEYFY010000116.1 GCA_023454395.1 Pseudomonadota bacterium | reverse complement strand
CTTCTGCGTTTTCAATAACCCGGGCAGTTTTGCCATCCATTACAGCAACACAAGAGTTAGTTGTACCCAGGTCAATACCAATAATTTTACCCATTTAAACGCCTCCAAAGAGAATTCTTTATCAATTCGATTACCAATCTATATGAGGATGAATATTCATTTTTCAAGTCACAAATTAATAGACTAAACAACATCATCTCAAAGCGGATACAAAATCAACGCAACTCAATAGTGGTAATTGCAGTTGAAAAATAAGATGGGGTCATAAATACATTCATCAAGGGGAATAATGAAAAAAAATGCAAAAAATGCGAAAATTTTGTTTTTGAGAATAAAGCGAGAATTAAAACTTGTTATTTTTCACAGACTTACACTACTTGCAAATAACATCATAACTTATCTGAAGTGTTTTTTTAAGACCATGCTTAGAATAAGAACATAATTGGTTGAAAAATAATGTTTTTCAACTCTGATAATAAAAATATCAAATAAATATAAGGCTATTTTTGCATTATCTAAACTTAGTCAAAGCTTTTCCTAACCAGACATTTAGTGACAAAAATAACCTCTTACATGACTTATGCTGAAGTGGAACGGCGTGCTGATTTAGGTCTAAACGCAGCAACAATCGCTTCATTAGTTTCAACATAAGGACCATCAAGTAGTTGAATGCAGTACGGTACACTCGCGAAAATACCGCTAACAATCACATTACCGTCGTTATCTTTTAATCCTTCCAACGTTTCTGCAATCGCCTTAGGTTGTCCCGGTAGATTTAGAATTAACGCTTGATTCCGAATAACACCAACTTGGCGAGATAAAATAGCCGTGGGTACAAACTTCAGACTAATTTGACGCATCTGTTCACCAAAACCCGGCATTTCTCTATCGGCAATAGCCAACGTAGCATCAGGAGTAACATCACGACGCGCAGGACCAGTCCCCCCTGTTGTTAACACTAAATGACAGCCAGCTTCATCAACTAGCTCACACAGTGTTTGCTCAATCATCAGTTGTTCGTCAGGAATTAAACGTGATTCGATATGAAAAGGCGTTGTTAATGCAGCTTTTAGCCAAGCCTCTAAAGCGGGTAAGCCTTTATCTTCATAAACACCACTTGATGCGCGATCAGAAACAGAAACTAACCCTATGCGTAATTCGTTCATATCAAACCTCAATTAATCAATCACCGTCTAACTTGCGCGCAGATATTACCATGAGAACACAAGAGAATTAAAAATAATCTCAATATATTACTGATAATCACTATTTGATTATTGAGAATAGATAATAAAAAATGATAACAATCTATTTTTATTTGGCTTTAGCTAAAAATAAAAAAGGGAGCATACGCTCCCAATCTTTAATCTTGAATAATATTAATTAATATTACTCATCAATATATTTAGTAATATAAGAAGCCGCTAATTTTTTCGCTTCTGTTAATTGTGCTGCATTTAATGCGCGAGCAGTACGTTTTAGCATCGCTTCATCACCATCACCATTTTCAACAGCAACAGAGAACCATGCATAAGCTTCTTTCAGATCACGTTTAACGCCTTTACCGTAATAATAGTTTAAAGCTAAGTTATTTTGAGCCAAACCATTACCTTGCATAGCTGATTTTCTATACCATTCAACCGCTTTACGTGCATCTTTAGCAACGCCGTCGCCTTCATCGTACATTACGCCTAAGTTATTTTGCGCATCACGATTACCTTGGTTTGCTGCTTTGGTATACCAGAAAACTGCTTTAGTGCCGTTACGTTCTACACCTTCACCATCATCATAAGAAACAGCAAGATTATATTGCGCATCAGAGTGACCTTGTTCTGCTGCTTTTGTATACCAAACTACCGCTTTTTCATGGTCTTGCGCTACACCGATACCTTCATCATAAGAGATACCAAGGTTGTATTGTGCATCACTATCGCCTTGTTCACCGGCTTTAGTATACCAATACACTGCTTTCTCGTGATCTTGTGCTACGCCATCACCATCATCGTAAGAAACAGCAAGATTGTATTGGGCTAAAGAGACACCTTGAACAGCCGCTTTGTTATACCAATAAACTGCTTTTTCTGCATCACGGTCAATATCATCACTCATATCATACATAAGTGCTAAATTTAACTGTGCTTCAGCATGACCTTGCTCGGCAGCCTTGGTATACCATTCCAGCGCTTTTTGTCCATCCTGCTCAACACCTTCGCCGTTTTCATATTTTACACCCAATTGATACTGAGATGCTGCGTTTCCACTTTCAGCACTTTTTTCAATTGCAGGTAAAGAGAAAGCGGTTTTACTTTCAGCCATTACAGCGCCACTAAAAAATAACGATGCAAGTACCGTTGCCAAGACAATCTTTTTCATAATTCACCAATAATAAATAGAGTATTTTAATAATATATTTTTATAATTATTACTGGATAAATAATATATTCCAATCAATTTAATCTTAAAATTTACTTAAATGTTATTTTGAGAGGCAAAAAATGAAAATACCCACCTATATAAGATGGGTATTTAAGATTTTTATAAGAATTTAACGACGAATTATAATAAATCCGCAATCATTTTCTCTAATTTTTCCTGATCGACAGCAAATTTACGAATACCGTCAGATAATTTATCTACTGCCATTGGGTCAGCGTTGTGATCCCAATAGAATTGAGCTTCGGTGATCGCTTCTGGACGCGCTTTCACTTCACCTTTGTAAGATAATTTATGTTCAACTTCACCTTCAGCTTCTGATAATTCTTTTAACAGTGCTGGAGCAATCGTTAAACGGTCACAACCTGCTAATTCTAAAATCTCACCCATATTACGGAAGCTTGCGCCCATAACAACCGTGTTATAACCGTGTTGTTTGTAATAATTATAGATTTCAGTAACAGAAATCACACCTGGATCTTCAGCTGGAGCAAATTCTTTTTTATCTGTATTGGCTTTATACCAATCCATGATACGACCAACAAATGGAGAAATCAGGTAAACACCTGCTTCAGCACATGCACGCGCTTGAGCGAAAGAGAACAGTAAAGTCAGGTTACAGTTGATACCTTCTTTTTCTAATTGCTCTGCGGCACGGATACCCTGCCAAGTAGAAGCTAATTTAATAAGAATACGGTCGTTACTGATACCTGCGTCATTATAAAGTTTCATTAAATGACGTGCTTTTTCGATACACGCTTGCGTGTCGTAAGAAAGACGTGCATCAACTTCTGTTGAAATACGACCTGGGATCAGTTTTAAAATTTCTAAACCGATATTTACTGCCAGTTTGTCGCAAGCATCAACAATTTGTTGTTCACGAGAATCGCTTTGTGAACGAGCCCATTCAATCGCTTCATCAATTAATTTACGATATTCAGGAATTTGAGCTGCATTTAAAATTAAAGATGGGTTGGTAGTTGCGTCTTGTGGCTGATACAGTTTCATTGCTGCGATGTCACCAGTGTCAGCAACAACAGTTGTCAGCTTACGCAAAGAAGTCAATTTGTTGGTCATTTTGTTTATCTCATCTACTAGGTAAATCTGTTTGCAGTCACCTGCGGATATCTATTGATAATAACATGGACTGCTCACACTACAAGACGCTTAGATTCATACAAAGCAATTATTTGAATGCCAAACGTTTTCGCAAAACAAAAGCGGAAAAAAACAGAAGAAGATCAC
>JAEYFY010000052.1 GCA_023454395.1 Pseudomonadota bacterium | reverse complement strand
TTGCCCAACATCACGGCGTAAGCGTTTTTGTAGTTTGTTGAAATTATACTGCTCTTTTGGGATGCTCATTTTTTACGGTTCTATATCGTTGCTGATTATTCTGTAACTTGCTAACCAAGGCTTTGTTCTTCGCTGCTTTGAACCCTTAACAATATGATAAATCAATAAAATATCTTATAGGCTCCAATAATCAGTTGTGTGCAAAACAAAGTTATTTATGGCAAGAAAATTGATAAGTCGCCAATGATACCAGATGGTAGGGTGGTTTCGATATAGATAACTATAGTTAAGCGATTTCAAGGCAGTAAAAAAGTAAGAAGTTATAGCCTTATATAAACTGAATAAGGCTATAAACTTTTTGTATCACGCGGTGATTATTAATAGGCATAGACCTTAATCTTAATAAGATATTGTTGGTAGTTCACGTAAAATAGAATTTTTTCTACGTTCAGCGGTCAATTGTGACAATTCATTATCAGAGACAAAAATTAAGGCATCTTGAGGACAAAATTCAACACAAGCAGGTCCTTGTTCTCTATGATTGCATAAATCACATTTAACGATATCAATGTGAAATTGCTGACCAAGATCTAAACAAGAAGTAGGTACGGAATGCGCTTTTTTCTCAAGTTCAATGGCGCCAAAGGGACAAGCTAAAAGGCAAGCTCTACATCCAATGCAATTTTCAGGATGAGTTTCAACAAAATTTTCACCACGCACTAATGCTTTTGTCTGGCAAGCTTGGGCGCAGGGAGCATCTTCACATTGGTGGCAAACAGAAGCTGTAAATTGATGCATTAATTTAATAATGCGGATCCTCGGATGAAAATTCTTTTTATTGAGAAAATCATTTCCATCTTTTTCTGATGTATGACCGACTGAACAAACAACTTCACATGTCTTACAGCCAATACATTTTTTAGAGTCAATAACAATTTGGCTATTCATCTCAATACCTATTTATAGGGTTATATAATTTATAATATAATGAGTGGCGGTTTATTTTAGTAATATTAATCAAAATTATCTCTAATAAATAAGGTTAAATAATAACAATTAAATAAAAAAGAATTTTTAAGCTTAACTCAAATGAGAATGAATAGTATTTAATAAAATAATAGATATAAGATTTTATAATATACGTAAATAATCTTAGATGAAAAAACGGCAATCTTATTTCGATTGCCGTTTCTTTTAATGGATATTTTTTTATTAAAAATTATGATGATAATGTGGCTAATTTAGTCGCGAATCCCATAAAGAAAAGCCCGATAACACCATTACCTAATTTAGCGATATTTTTGCGGGAGCCAAAGAAACGAGCAAGGGCTACGCCACCAAATATTAGAAAAGAGAGATAGATAAAACTAAATGCTTCAAGCATGGAGGCGAGGATTAAATAAGATAATCCAGTATGTGCATAATTAAAATCAATAAATTGAACAAAAAATGAAATATAAAATAAAATCGCTTTAGGATTGGTTAGACTTAATGTAAGTGCTTTTCTAAAAACGTGTTTCTGTACCGTTGTTGTTTGTTCTGAATGTACTTTTTTGGAGAAAAAAGTTGCGTGGATAATTTTTATTCCCAAATAGAGAAGATAAAAAGCACCTAAAAAACGAACAATAGTAAAGAGTACAGGAGAGGCTTTGATAACAGATGCAACACCAATAAAGGCGAGAAAAATTAAAATAGCATCACCTAAGAACACACCAAATGCAGCGCGATATCCATCGCGAACACCACCAGATGCACTTGTTTTTAGCACATAGAGTGTATTCGGACCTGGAACAAGGATAATAAAAAACATGCCTGCAAGGTATGTCCAGATATTGAGTACACCAAATTGTTCAAGCCACACGTTAACCCCCAATCCTACTTTCTCTGCATTACTTAATGAATTGCTATTATATAAAGAGAATCCGCATTATTTAAACGTATATTTTTATCGATATTGAGAATAAATTTTTGATATTTACTGCCTACAGTGTAAAAAACAAGCCTTTTTTATCATTTAAAGATGAATATTGGCCTGAAACACCAGAAGACTTCGTAAAAATAGTAGAAGCAAACTATCCAGAGCAACAAAAAAGTATTAATTACCTTTTATCTGAAAGCATAAGCCCAATCGATGATGTAAATGTGTTTATACAAAAAGCAAAGCTATTTACTCATTGGTTAGAAATTGAGTGTTTAAAGAAAGATAAAGAGGATAGCCTGAAAAGCTAAGATGGTTTTTATTGTTTTAAAGAAGCATTTTTCGTATGTAAAGAGTCTAGATCTCTTAAGTTAACTAGATTATATTTAACTGTTTTTTTATACAGTATCTTGTGTTATTTAATTACGGTAAGGAAAATGTGATGTTAAAAGTGATTGCCGAAGATTTTATTAAAACAGAAGCGATAGAAACTGTTTTACCTCTTTATCGCGAACTTGTTGAAGCGACTAAGAAAGAGCCTCTGTGTATTAGCTATAATTTATATGTTGATGAAAAAGATCCCGGTCACTTTGTCTTTGTCGAACAATGGCCTGATCATGCTGCGCTTGATGTGCATTGTGCTAGTGAACATTTTCAGCGATTAGTCCCGATGATTAATGCATATAAAAAAGCAGAGCCTAAATTTTTACTTATGGCAGATGCTTTTGATGAAAAACAAGAGTAATAAAACTCGGTTCATTTATAATGGGTGCACTAATAAATAATAAGAAGTAAAACAAGAGAGAAGGTGATGTTAGCGAAGTATATATCTCAAATTGTTAACCAAGAAGATAGCTATCAAATTTTAAGTACCCAGAATTTTTTGGATAACTTAACAGAAATAACCAGAGTAACTCATACTTGGTTATTTCCTGATGGTGTCATCTTGAAATGCACAGAAGAGATAGAAACAGAACACTATGATAATGACGCTCAATGTCCTGAACATTGGATAACTTGGGAAATTGTAGAGTCAAATAACAAGCTAATTTCTCCTTGTAGAAAAGAATTTTTTAATTTATGCCAGCAAAGTTTTTGGTTAAAAATGCAACTTGCTAATTATACATAAAAGAAAAGCCACTTTATAAGATATGGGTTACCGTTTCTAAATTTAAGTTAATAAATAATATTTTTAACAGGTCACGTTATGTGACCTTTTTAGTTTTTATAAAATAGAAATATAAATAATATAAAAATTAATTAACTTATCTGAAATTTAATGCTTTTTATTTTTCTTTATTTGAATATAACCCTTTATTATCAATATTTATTTAAAACAATATATTTATTATTTTTACATTGAAAATAAACCGTTCATCTATTTTTTTATTTGATTTATTATTTTAAGTGAGGTTTAAGTTCAATAATATTGAATTAATTGTAATTTGAATTATATTTCTTTCTTAGTCTTATATTCTTAATTAAAAAATAATATCGAGATATTTAATGAAAAATAAACTGTTTATTTCAATCACAGCTATTCTATCATCAATGATGACATTTAATGCATCTGCTACATTAAAAAACACATTATCTCTAGGCTATGCACAAAGCCAGATAAAAGTAGATAGCGATAAGGTAGATGAAGATCCTAAAGGATTTAATATTAAGTATGATCGTAAGATAGATAATGGTTTGGGTATTATAGGCTCGTTTTCTTATAATAATAAAAAATATAATTGCTATGATAAGAATGATAAAAGTACCGGGCATGCTAATGTTAATTATTATTTATTTTCAGGCGGACCAAGTTATCGTTTTAATGAATATATTAATGCGTATGGTTTAATCGGTACCAGTGTTTTTAATGTTAATTATAAAATTCCTGATACTGAACAGCATGAAAGCAAAGTATCTATAAGTTATGGATTAGGTTTACAGATTAATCCAATCCCAAACGTAGCAATTGATGCATCTTATGAATACTCAAAATTAGATGATATGAAATTTGGTACTTGGGTATTAGGTGTGGGTTACCGTTTCTAATTTTCAGCTAATAAATAATATTTTTAAAAGGTCACGGTATGTGGCCTTTTTGTGAATACAAATGTAAATGCATTACTATATGTAGGATATTCATGTAGAATATTCACTTATCAAAGCGCATTAAATATACATTAAATGTGTGCTTTTTATTTGGGATGCTTGACTGTTAATAAAGGACCTTTAAGATACCCATATTTTATGTAGAGGAAATTATGTTAACTATAATAAAAGCAGAACCTTCACATTATGATGAAATGATTGCAGTTTGGGAGTCTTCAGTTAGAGCAACGCATGCCTTTCTATCAGAAGATATCATCTTATCGCTTAAAAAGGATATTGTAGAACAGTATTTTCCTATGCTTAATACTTATATTGCGATAGACAATAATAATGTTATTCATGGGATTTTAGGCACAGCAGAAAATAAGTTAGAAATGCTTTTTGTCGATGCGAATTCTAGAGGGTATGGCTGTGGTAAATTACTTACAACTTTTGCGATAAATACACTGCATATTGATGAATTAGATGTAAATGAGCAAAATCCTCAAGCAATTGGCTTTTATCTTCATATTGGATTTGAGCAAATAGGGCGTTCAGAATTAGATGGGCAAGGTAATCCTTTTCCACTGTTACATTTAAGATTAAATAAAAGTAAGTACAAATACTAAATACAAGTACCAAATAAAGAAATATTAAAGATACAAAATAGGGGGGGAAGTGAAGATTATCTCTATTTATCTTGTATAAATAATAATTATCCACTCAAGTTTGATTTATATCGTGATAAACCTCCTGCTTTAATGAAATAATTTTTTCATAATTAAATAGATCTAACACAACAGTGGAATAGCTATGAAAAAAAACTTAGTTGTTATTTTATCTTTATTTTTACTACCTGCTTGCTCTGAATCACAAGAAAATAAAGTTATTGAATATTGTATGGATACATTAAGTGTCTATAGCCATGTGAGCAAAGACCAATGTTTGTGTTTTTATAATGAAGCAAGTAATAAATTTTCTTCAACTGAAATAGATAGAATGGTCAAATCACCACCAATAAAACAAGACAGTACACTCACAAGAGAGGGCACGATGTTTTTAACTATTGCTCATTCATCTAAATGCTTTGAGTAACAGATATTACACGCAATAAGTGACTTTTATTCATTTTATTTCAGAGCGAAATAAAAAAATCACCTGCTAAAATATAAGCAGGTGAAGATAAAAGTGATTATGATTTCCAAATAATATGGAACATAGGCTGTAATGGATCGCGACTAATTAGGACTCGACCAAAAATATCATCAATATCGGAATCATCGTCTGGAGCAAGACCAATAATTACTTCGCTAAAACGGGCTGGTGTGACAGGCTGGCCAACAATAAATTGCCAATCATTACCTAATGGAACCACTTCCGCTGCGCCCCTTTCTTCAAATTGCAGGTTAAACAATAATTGGTCTGCAACATCTAAATTATCAGCTGCTTGGGCTAAAAATAGATCATAAGCTTGTTCTAGAGCATCGTCTTCACTGATTAAAGTTGGTTCATTCATGGTAATGCCTGTCTATTGTTCCAATAATTATCGTGTTATTTGTATCGCATTTTTACTAATTTAGCACAGTTATTTATTGCCAGTTCTTAGTAGTCTATTGATTATAACATTTCTGTTATAACAGAGGGCTAAAGAAATAGCAGATACGCTCTAATACACGATTGAAGAATGGTCGTTTTTCCCATTCATCGATGGTTAGCTCTGTTGAGCGGGCAATATAATCATATTGAACAATGCTTAAATCACTACCAAAACCTTCATCATCAATGACAACTGTAATTTCAAAGTTTAACCATAAACTACGCATATCAAGGTTAACTGAACCTACCATACTGAGTTGTCCATCAACCATCACGCTTTTAGTGTGTAATAAACCATCTTCAAATTGGAATATTTTTACACCAGATTCGAGCATTTCTGTAAAGAATGAACGGCTTGCCCAACGTACCAAGAAAGAGTCATTACTGCGAGGAACAATAATACTTACATTAACACCTCGCATTGCAGCGGTTGAGATTGCATGGGCAAGATCATCGCTAGGCACAAAATAAGGCGTTGTCAGTACCAATTCTTTTCTTGCAGAGTAAATGGCTGTAATAAGTGACTGCTGGATTAGCTCATCAGGAAATCCTGGGCCTGAGGCGATGACTTGTGTTGTATGACCGCTTTCTTGTTCACAAGGCATAATATTATCGTCAGGTGGAGGGGGTAAATGACGTTCACCTGTTTCCATTTCCCAGTCAAAGGCATAAATCATACCTAATGTAGTTGATACAGGACCTTCCATTCTTACCATAATATCAATCCATTGACCAACACCAGAATCTTGCTTGAAATAACGAGGATCAACCATATTCATGCTTCCTGTGTAGGAAATATAATTGTCGATCAATACGATTTTTCGATGTTGGCGCAAATCCATGCGGCGTAAGAAGAAACGGAATAAGTTAACATGCAGTGATTCAACAAATTCAATACCTGCAGCTCTCATTACTTTTGGGCCATTAGTACGGAAGAAATTCCAACTACCCGCAGAGTCAACCATGACTCGACATTTTACACCGCGTTTAGCGGCTCTGATTAAGGCGTCGGTTACTTCATCGACTAAACCACCTGATTGCCAAATATAGAAGACCATTTCAATATTATCACGCGCATTATTAATATCGCGTGTAATTGAATTTAGTGAATCTTCACAGGTGGTTAAAAGTTCAATTTTGTTACCTTTAACACCTTTAATACCTTGGCGTTTAGCGGTTAACTGGAAAAGAGGAGTAGCAATATCACTCGTACTTGTAGCAAAGATATGTTTACATTTCCTCAATTCTTCGAGCCACGCAACAACAGAAGGCCACATCTGTTTAGCATGTTCAACGCGTCGTTTCCCTAGGTGTAATTCACCAAAAGCAAAATACGCAATAACCCCAACTAATGGCAGAATATAGATGATCAATAACCATGTCATTGTTGATGTAACGGGTCGTCGATGCATTAGGACACGAAATGTGACCCCCGCAATTAATAGCCAATAGAAGAAAAAGGTTAGCCAACTTAATACAGTATAAAATGTTGTCATAGTAGAGCTATTTTCCGTTGAAAATGAATTGCATGGATAAGCTAAAGGCAATTTACTAAAAATAGTCCATTATTTTTGTTATTTGCCGAATGTTGCTATTAAATCAGGATTATTATCTCTGTCAAATCTCTTTCTTAAGAGATAAGCATTAAATAAGTAATAAGATACAACTCTTTATTCATTTTTTCTCTGTGAGAAATGCTGAAATAATGGATGAAATTCAAGCAAATCATAAATCACCCCTTGGATCACAAAATGAACGTCTTATAATAGTCCACTTATTCGAAAAAATAGGTGCTGATAGCATGAGACACAGTAGGACTGAAGTAGCTCGTTGGCGGATGATGAGACAAGCTATACGTAAACGACGTCGATGGTTAGAAGGGCAATCT
>JAEYFY010000010.1 GCA_023454395.1 Pseudomonadota bacterium | reverse complement strand
TGGGTAAATAGTTATCCATAATATTATTCCAAAATAGTCATTGTCACACTAGGATTGGCTTCGGGCTTTCCTAGAAAACTTTGCCAACCTAATTGATTGTGTTGTTCTTTACCTAAGCAGATCCCATAGGCCTGTTTGTCTGCAATGCGTAAGCGTAAATCCCATGCAAGTTGTTCATGCATGATGTAAGAAACAAACGTAATGAGAGACAAAAAATCTTTGCCATTGGGAAGAAACGACATATAGCGTTCAAGCGGTAATTCACTGATTTCAATGGTACATTTTCCATTGCAATCATAGATATGAGAACCAATATTGAAGTTCTCGCCTAAAACCATTTTAGGGCGTGATTTCTGTCCTGAATGGCGAGCAACAACACCTAAACGGTTTTGCTGATCTTCAGGAATAGGTACCTTGCGTATTTCCCATCCGATTAATTCCACTTTTTCTAAATCAAAGCAGTGAGAAATTAAGCTACAAATTACATCAGGGGAACGACTGGGACTGGCAAGTAATCCGGCATAAGCCAGCATTTTGCTGTGGTTGATATTCATCATGCCACGATTGGCTTCGCTTCCTAGCCCTACCAACGAGAACATATGACGAGAAAATGCGTCGTGTCCGCCATCTTCAAAACAGATGTAATAGCGATATTTACGCCATATACGATGGAGTAAAGTCATTAAGCGGTGATTAAATAGATTAAGATAATCTGTTAATTGATTAGCTTGTTGAGCATCTTCCCACGCGAAATGATCAAGGTAATAACCTGGCAATGGCGATTGGCTACCATGTAAACCCAAAAAAGAGACTTCTAGATCAAACTGACCTTGCTCATCTTGCTGTAATGAAACGACATCACGAGTTGGAAACGCTGTATTAGCGCTTGATCTAAACTGAATAGCGCTTTCGTTATTCAATGCTGCTTTTTGAGAATGCAGTTTATTAAGCAACTCAACTAATTGGTAGAAGCTATATTCAGTAACAGATTTGCCCGCTTTTTTATTTAGCCAGCTTTGAATTTTCTCAATATCTGTTATTTGAGTATTTGCTGGTTTATTTTCGCTGGCCAAAGATAAATTTCCTTATTATCTAAATTAATCACTTCCAATTCGTGAAACATATTAACGCTGGTATAAAGGGTGAAAAATTGTGCTAATACAGAACAAAATAGATACATAGCTCCTTCTGAAATAAAGGCATTTTGATGTATCGATAATGTTGTTTTTACACCTCTTACAGGCAAACCTTTATATAAATACTCAATCGACTCTGTTTTTAAATTTGTGATTGCATCGAGGCATTTTTGAGATTGGCGAGCCGATTGTTGATAGAACGTCGCTTTAAAGTCATATAACTGTAAAATTTGTTTGAGTGCCGTTAAGCTTAATAAAGATTGATAATTAATAGATAAATTAGTGAGCTCTGACCAATACAACGTATTTCCTAATAAAGGATAAAGTGCTTTTGTTGGTTTAATTATATTACTGGCAGATAAAACACCGGGAATAACGCTATTTTCGTCAAGCTTTATCGAATGAGAAGATAATAAAGAAGCGAGTGTACGATTAGTACAGTTCATCGCTACTGAAATACTTTCTTCACAATTTAGTAAGTCAGGTTCGTTATTTCGCACAAATGACAAGGTATGTTGATAACCATAATGTAATTTATGGTGTGCTATTTTTAAACGGTAATAACCCGTTCTTTCTGGGTTTTCTTGATTATTTTGATGATGAAAACTTTCGAAAGCGGTGTAATGCGTAATATAAGAACGCTGATTCGGAATATAACGTAAACCTTGGATTGTATTTATTGAGAAAATATCATAGCAATCTTGTTTTTTATGGCTTTTATTTAGAACATATTCTGTTTCTTTCCCCGTTAAATTTATCGCTTCACTTTCCGATTCAAATAAATTAACTGCAGGTACGCAATTTATCTTTATACAATCTTCCGTAATCAACATCGCTTCTGGAATATCACTATCAAATTGAATTGATAATGTAAAAATATCAGAAACCAAAGCAGGCGGAATATCATCTAATCCTTTGATTGATAAAGACATAAAAGCTTCAGGAAAACAAAAGTATTCCTGTAATAAGCGATATCCTTCATAACTATTTTTAGGATAAGGCAAAAGAGAGTCTTCTGCATGGAAACCCATAGGTTCAACAGCAAAATGCGCTAAGGTAAATTGATGCTTAGGCGTTGTTATTGTTGCTTTTTTGACTTTGCTATTTAATAAATAAAATAGCTGAGTCGTTGTATAAGAAAGCCCATTAAGATAAATACACAGTTTCTCTAAGCCAACTTCAGCTAATGACTGTAATTGGTTTAGAGAAAAATGAATATCTAATGTATCTTGATTTTGAGTCACTCGTGCTATTTGTATTGGAAGTACCCATAAATCACGACACTGTGTAAATTGGCATTTATGCCAATTATCTTCATCATTGTCGGCTAATTCATTTTGAATATAGAGTGGACGGCTAACAAAAGGTTGTCCTTTTGCTATTTTAATCGCATATTTTTGAGTGGCTTCAGTACGATATTCCATTGCTGTCATGCTAGGAAATGGACGTGCGTAAGCCGGCCATAGCATATTCACTAAACTGTTTGTTAGTTCAGGAAATTGTCTATCTATTTGTTCTCGTAAATTACCTGATAAATAAGCAATACCGTCTAAAAGGCGCGCAGCATCAGGATCACGCACCCTTTCAGATATTTGATTAATAAGCTGCGGCTTTTCAGTTGCAACATATTGTTCAAGCTTATCGAGATAGCTTAGTTCATTATCAAAATAGTGATTTGAAGACATATTAAAATTGCGTCAATTGGTATCTACGATTGCTGTCTAATTGCACGTTAAATTCAATAAGTTGCTTTTGATTTTCTAATAAGAGAAAAGCAGTAATATTAAATTGCAGCGACAGTGGCTCTGCTTCATTTTCTATAAAATGAACAGTGACATTGGTTATTCTTGGTTCATAAGTCGTAATGCAATCCGCAATAATATTGGATAAATGAACCTTGAAATCGACTCCTGTTAATGTTGCATCGTTTAAATCAGGAATGCCTAAAGTGGGAGTACTTTGGCAACCTAAAGGTCTGCTGTTTAAAACCTGATTTAAATTTTGCTTAATTGACATGAGTAACGCTTGGATTTTTGCGCGTTGGGAAGAGCCTGAACTCTTCCCTTGTATGCGCTCAAATAAACTGGAAGCGGGGTTGTCTTCCAAATTATATAGAGCTGTCATCGCACTTATTCCTTATCTAAGCGACCAACAAGTGATAACTCAAAGTTTGCACCCATATATTTAAAATGAGGGCGAACTTGAATAGCCACTTGATACCAACCTGGATCACCATCAACATCAAGAACTTGGATTTGCGCAGAGCGAAGAGGGCGTCTACTACGAACATCTGCGGGTGGATTTTCTTGATCCGCAATATATTGTTTTAGCCAGATATTAAGCTCCCGCTCAAGATCTTGGCGCTCTTTCCATGAGCCAATTTGTTCGCGTTGTAGCACTTTAATATAGTGAGCTAAGCGATTGATAATAAACATGTAAGGAAGCTGTGTTCCTAACTTATAGTTAGTTTCTGCTAATTTTCCTTCACGCGTATTAGGATAGTTTTTCGGTTTTTGTACCGAGTTTGCAGAGAAGAAAGCGGCATTATCGCTACCTTTACGCATTGTTAAGGTGATAAAACCTTCTTCTGCTAACTCAAATTCACGTCTGTCAGTGACTAAAACTTCTGTTGGGATCTTAGTTTGTAATTCACCCATCGCTTCAAAGTTATGAACAGGTAAATCACCTACGGTTCCGCCACTTTGAGGACCAATAATATTTGGACACCAGCGATATTTTGCAAAGCTGTCATTAATACAACTTGCTAATAAGAAAGCGGTATTACCCCATAAGTAATGTTCATGATCTTGCTTCACATCTTCAGAGTAATTAAATAACTTAATTGGATTCTCAGTAGGTGAATAAGGTAAACGCACTAAGAAACGAGGTGCTGTTAAACCTAAATAACGCGCATCTTCAGATTCTCGCAGTGAACGCCATTTGGTGTGAGCAGGACCTTCAAATACGGATTTCAAATCTTTAATTGCAGGCAATTCAGCATAGCTATTAATGCCTAAGAAATTAGGTGAAACGGATGAAATAAATGGCGCATGAGCCATTGCACCTACAGCACTGACGTATTGCATTAATTTCAGATCAGGTGTGGTGTTATTAAAGGCATAGTTACCAATCACTGTTGCGACGGGTTCGCCACCAAATTGACCATAGCCTGATGAGTAAACGTGCTGATAGAAACCAGATTGTACAATCTCAGGTGAAAACTCAAAATCTTCTAATAGTTCTTCTTTTGTTGCATGTAAGATATTGATTTTAATGTTTTCACGAAAATCAGTACGATCAACAAGTAATTTTAATGAACGCCATGAAGATTCAATTTCTTGAAATTTTGGTGCATGCAAAATTTGGTCTACTTGCGCACTTAATTGAGTGTCTAACTCAACAAGCATTTTATCAATCAATAGCTTATTGATTGGCTTTTCTTCTGACGGGTTAGCAAAAATATTACTAATAAACGCAGCAACGCCTTGTTTTGCAATATCATAAGCTTCGGTTTCTGGCGACATTCTTGATTGCGCCATAATTTCATCAAGCAAAGAGCCACCAGACGTTGTTATCTGCTCTTGTGGAGCTTCATTAACTAAAGACATAGAATAATCCTCTGTAAATATTATTTTTGGCTAGCAATATCAAGCTCTTTGAGTAACTGTTCGCGTGTGGCTTCATTTTCCAGAAGCTCTTGCAGACGTTTTCTAAAAGCAGGGATATTGCCAAGAGGACCTTTTAGCGCAACAAGCGCTTCTCTTAGTTCTAATAGTTTTTTTAGCTCAGGAACTTGGCGTGCAATATTATCCGGAGAAAAATCTTGTAGTGATTTAATCTCTAAATTGACGTTAAGATCAGACTCACTTTTTTCATCTAATGCATTTGGAACCGCGATATTAAGATTAATACCCGCACTTTCCATAACAGAGTTAAAGTTGTTCTGATTAATTGAAATGGTTTTACGATCTTCAATGGGCGTTTCTTCAGTCTTTCCTTTCATATCGCCCACAATAAGCATATTTAAAGGCAATTCGACTTCGGATTGAACACCACCATCATTAGGGATGTATTTAATATTAATACGTTCTTTGGGCGCAACACTACCAAGAGTAT
>JAEYFY010000350.1 GCA_023454395.1 Pseudomonadota bacterium | reverse complement strand
GGTACTGATGTGCATACATCAGGTGTCAGAATTAGTCGGGCTTAAGGAAAAAAATAACGATGAACAATAATGATAAACAATTTGTCATGTTACATGATGAAAAACGTTGTATTGGCTGCCAAGCTTGCACTGTTGCGTGTAAAGTCATCAATGACATTCCAGAAGGATTTAGCCGACTTCAAGTCCAAATTCAAGGTCCTCATGACGATGAAGCGGGTTTTCCACATTACCAATTTTTCCGAGTTTCTTGCCAGCATTGTGAAGATGCACCTTGTGTTTCTGTTTGCCCTACAGGTGCCTCTTTTATCGATGAAAATGGTATCGTTCAGGTGAAAAAAGAGCTATGTATCGGCTGTGATTACTGTGTTGGTGCTTGCCCTTACCATGTTCGTTATATCAATCCAATGACGCATATCGCAGACAAATGTAACTTCTGTTCTGATACTCGATTAGCTGAAGGTGAATTACCTGCATGTGTATCGGTATGCCCAACAGATGCACTTGCTTTTGGCCGCATCGACTCACCTGAAATTCAGGCTTGGATCAAACAAAAATCCGTTTATCAATACCAATTAGATAATGTCGGAAAGCCAAGTTTATTCCGTCGTAAAGAAATCCATCAGGGAGATAAAGCATGACTAGTATCTGGGGAGCAGAACTCCATTATACGCCAGATTATTGGCCTGTATGGTTAATGGCCGCCGGTTTATTAATCGTTGCTATGATAGCTGTATTAGTTATTCATGGCTTACTACGCTATGCCCTTGCACCAAAACACTCTGGTCATTATGAAGAAGAACGAGTTTATTTATATTCTAAAGCAATTCGTTTTTGGCACTGGGGTAATGCTTTACTGTTTATCCTATTACTATTGAGCGGATTTTTAGGGCATTTCTCTATCGGAAATGTCGCTTCAATGGTGCTATTACATAAGATCTGTGGTTTTGTACTTATCGCGTTCTGGATTGGTTTTATTCTTATCAATTTAACAACCAGTAACGGCGTACATTACAAAGTAAGATTTAGCGGATTAATTGGTCGTTGTATCAAACAAGCTCGCTTTTATCTTTACGGCATAATGAAAGGCGAACCCCATCCTTTCGCCGCAACTGAAACTGATAAATTTAATCCGCTTCAGCAACTCGCTTACTTAGGTGTGATGTTTGGTTTAGTGCCACTGTTACTGGTTACCGGATTATTATGTTTATACCCTGAAGTACTTGGTGAAGGCTATTGGATGCTAAAAGCACACTTAGTATTAGGGATCGTGGCACTAATGTTTATTTGTGCGCACTTCTATTTATGTACACTGGGCGATACGTTTACTCAAACATTCCGCAGCATGATCGATGGTCATCACCGCCACCAGAAACATAATGATCATGGTTCCATAGCAGAAAAAACAGAACATTAATTTTTCAATATCCCTTCTGTTATGTTTCATTTCCTAAAATGCCCGTTTAAATGGGCATTTTTTTGATCTTAATTCAGAAACAATTTCATAATCTTATTATTAGCAAATATATCATTTTATTTACATGTTATTAGGTGTATAGTCGGCGCCCATCCTCGTTATATATAAATTTATACAATGATATACATTGCATTACATTTGCGATGAGCATCGTTGTATAAATTTTTTAATATCGATGGATTTAAATAACTAAAAAATACATTTTGGGAGTCTATCGTGAAGAAATTTATCATTTCGACAATAGCTTGTGCTATAGCACAAACATTAGCTGTATCAGCAAGTGTAGCCGCTGAAAATGCTGAAAAAATCGTCGTTACTGCACAACCAGTGAATAATAGTGAAGCCGGTGCTGGATTTGTTACTCGAGAAGTTGATATGGGACCATTAGGTGAAAAAAAATGGCTAGATACTCCTTACACAACAAATACTTTCACTCAATCTATGATTGAAAATCAACAAGTTACCAGTGTCTCGGATATCTTAAAATATAATGCCTCTTCCCAAATGCAAGCGCGTGGAGGAATGGATGTTGGGCGTCCTCAAAACCGAGGAATGCAAGGCAATGTTGTTGCTAACTCTCGCTTAGATGGTGTGAATATTATTTCAACTACAGCCTTTCCAATCGAAATGCTTGAGCGTGTAGATATTATAAATGGTCTAACAGGCTCACTTTATGGACCAGCAAGCCCTAGTGGACAATTCAATTTCACCCAAAAACGTCCAACCTTAAAACGTTTAACCTCGCTTAATGCAACTTATGTCAATGATAACCAATTTAAAGGTCACCTTGATTTAGGTGGTTTTATTGATGACAACAACACTTTTGGTTATCGCATTAATCTAGTGCATGATGAAGGTAAAGGTTATGTCGCAGGTAGCAAAACACGTCGCCAGCTAATCAGCACTGCTTTTGATTGGAATATTTCTTCTGATACCGTGTTAGAAGTGAATTTTAGTGATTATTGGTTTAAAAAGATGGGCTTCCCTGGTGCGTTTTCTTATGGACCAAAAGTCACCGCATTACCTGATGCGCCAGATCCAACTAAAGCAGGCTATGGTCAAGCTTTTGCGGGTGTTGATCTTCACACCAGAACAGTCAGTAGCCGACTAAAACATGATTTTAACGAAGATTGGCAAATGAGTGCAGCAATTGGCTATCAAACAGCTGATCGTGGATTCCGTTCTGTTTCTAACCAATTAAGTAATGATGGTAAGCAATTTACACCAACGTTATCAGTACCGACAACTTATGGTCGTTTTACTGTTTTAAGTCATTCTGTCAATGTTAATGGTCATGTAATGACCGGCGCACTTTCTCATGATTTAATTCTTGCTACTAGCGGCTATCGTTGGGATATCTATGGTGCAAATGGTGATGATCAGAAATTCACATTGCCAACTCAAGATATTAATAACCCTCATCGCTATGATGATCCTTCTAATGAAGGCTTTTATACAGGTGCGGCTCGTACCAAAAATAGTCGCTCTCAAGTTCAATCTGTTACTTTAGGTGATACTGTTACCTTTAATCCTCAATGGTCAGTGATGGGATCGCTAAGCCAAAACTGGATCAAAGAAACGTCTTATCGTTCTGGTGGTGGAAATCACACTGAAAATGGTTTAAGCCCTGCTGCCGCATTAATGTTTAAACCTATTCCTGAAGTGATGACTTATATTTCTTATGCCGATTCACTAGAAGAAGGCGATTCAGCACCAGACACTGCCGAAAACAAAAATGAAGTGCTAAAACCTTATCGCAGTGAACAGTGGGAAATGGGGGTTAAATCGCAAATTGGTGACCTTAATTTAAATGCGGCTATTTTCCAATTAGAGCGCCCTTTTGCCTATGTGGGTAACGACAATATCTTTAAAGAACAAGGTAAACAACGTAATCGTGGGCTAGAGCTTATCGCTAACGGAAAAGTTACTGATGAACTTTTCGTTTTCAGTAGCATGACTTGGTTAGATCCTACCTTGACTAACACAGGCAATGCTCAGACTCAAGATAAAGACGTTGTGGGTGTACCAAAATACCAAGCTAATTTATTAGCTGAATACCATTACCCTACTTTGCCAAATGTTATCTATAGCGCCAATATTCACTACACAGGTAAACGTGCAGCAAATACCACTAATACTATGTGGGCAAAAGCGTACACCACCCTCGATCTAGGTGCTCGTTATCAAACACAATATTGGGATAAGAAAACAACCTTCCGCCTCAATTTAGATAACGTTACTAATGAGCATTATTGGGCATCTATTTTCTCAGGTAACCAAAACGGGGCTATTGGTGGGGCTAATGCCTTCTTAGGTACACCTCGTCAAATATCTGCATCTGTTAGTATTGAACTCTAAGAGGATCACAAAATGTATCAAGGGTTTTTCAAAACCCTGTGCATTACGTTACTGGGAGCTTTGGCTCTCAGTATCTCCTTTAATGTACAGGCACAAAGAGTTGTTCAATATTATCAAAACCAATCCATTACGGTTCCTGATTCCCCCGAAAGAGTTGCCACCAGTTGGAATGCGCAAAATGCCATATTAGCGATGCTGGGCGCAGGAGATAAAATTGTTTCGACAACGGATTTAGTTAAAACGATCCCTTTTTTTACGGAAATAGTGCCCGCGATAAAAACGGCCTCTATTTCGAGTAAAGGTAATAACGATACTCTAAATATCGAAGCATTAATTGTTAGCCAACCTCAGATCTTTTTTGCAACAGGAAAGCTATCTGATGCACAAATGTCCGCACTAAAAAATGCAGGGATCAGTGTTGCATTATTAAAGTCAGGCTCTATGGATGCATTGTTAGAAAGAACATTGATCACGGGTGAGATTTTAGGTTCAAATAGTCACCAATTAGCAAAAGATTACTTAGTCTACTTTCAGCGTAATAAAGCGCTTGTAAAAAATGCGGTAGGTGAAGTCAGCGCCAATAAACCAATGAAGGTCTATCATGCTTTTGGCTCACCATTAAGAACATCTGGCGCACCTTCATTAAATCATGATTGGATAGCGCTTGCAGGCGGTGTTAACGTTGCAGAGCATTGGTTTGATAATGTGCCAAGCAGAGCTGGCGATGTTTCTTTAGAGCAAGTTATTCATGCCAATCCTGATGTCATTGTCACTATGTATGCAAGAGACACCGAAATCATTAAAAATGCACCTGAATGGCAATCTATTACTGCAGTACGTGAAGGTCGAGTTTATACAAATCCTAAAGGCTTATTTTGGTGGTGCCGTGAAACCACAGAAGAAGCCTTACAATTTTTATGGTTAGCGACTGTTTTATATCCAGAACAAACAGCACATATTGATATCCGTAAAGAAACACAACAGTTCTATAAAACATTTTTTAATATCGCCCTCACCGATCAGCAACTCGAATACATTCTAAAACCTCTCAAAGACTAATTGTTGTTGCCTCTTCATATTCACAATGAAGAGGCAACAATAATCCATTCTAATGTGATATTAACTACTATTATCCATAAATAGTCATTTAATGATAAATATCTAAATTTTGATCTGATCACCTATTTTCACCAACGCACACATTTTGCCTTTATCATATTAAAATTCATTCTTTTTAAATTTATTGGTGTGAAGCGCATAAGTTATACGTTTAATAGCTTCAGAAATGTTATCAGGAGGTGGAATCGTGGTGGGTAATATATGTGGCAATTTTATGGGAAGCTTATTCTAAACAAGTATTAATTAGCTGCCTTTTTCTTATACAAATAAATATGAGAATATATTTCTCCAAGCATAAAAGTCTCGGTTCATTTACAATACAATTATTCTTTTTTTCTTAAAAATTAAAAATTATCATTCTCTATAAACGTAAAATGCCCTAATAAGGGCATTGGTTTCATATAGAGGCTTTATTTTATTCATTAAGAAAATTCTTATTATTAACTGACAAAAGAGGAATATCTGCATATAAGAATTATCTTACTCAATTTAGTTATTCTAAAATGAGTTACTTTCTAATTTAAGAATATTATTAGAAAATAGAGAGAGCCTTGCTATCGAAATGAGCTGGAATATGTTGTTCATTACGCTCAGTTTCTTGAGTCATTCCACCTGTTACTTCTTCAAAGAAGCTACCAATATTAACGCCCAGTACTTCAAGTACTCTAACTAAGCAATCAATATCAATACGGTTTACACCACGCTCATAACGAAATAACTGTTGTTCACTAATATCAATCTCTTTTGCTAACTGAAATACAGTATAACCTTGAGATTTTCTTAATGACTTAATTTTTTGTCCAACTGCATAAGCGACTGGATACTTGCTACTCATAATATTGTTC
>JAEYFY010000325.1 GCA_023454395.1 Pseudomonadota bacterium | reverse complement strand
TTGTTTACTCAAATATTACAAAAAACGCTAAAGCGAGATAAAGGCAACTCATAATGCATCAGTGTGTCACTTTTTTTAACGCATTAAAGCGTTGGCGTCTCTTCGCTAGTGTGCTGGTTTTAATCTTATTACCTAGCAGTGCGTTTGCCCAATTTCCGGGTGTTATTACACAGTCTTTACCGGGTGGTGGTCAAAGTTGGTCATTACCAGTACAAACATTAATCTTCATTACAGCTTTAGGGTTTATTCCTGCTGTTTTGCTGATGATGACCAGTTTTACCCGCATTATTATTGTCCTTGGATTATTACGTAATGCTTTAGGTACACCTTCTGCTCCTCCAAACCAAGTTGTTCTTGGTTTGGCATTATTTATGACCTTTTTCATTATGGCACCGGTTTTTGATAAAATTTATCAAGATGCCTATATGCCATTTACTGAAGATCAAATTACCTTCGAGCAAGCCTTAGAAAATGGTTCTAAACCTTTACGCCAGTTTATGATGCAACAAACTCGTGAAACTGATTTAGCGCTGTTTGCTCGTCTTGCCGATGCGCCTGCGTTTGAAACTCGCGAAAGTGTACCAATGCGTATTTTGGTGCCGGCTTATATTACGAGTGAGCTAAAAACCGCCTTCCAAATCGGTTTTATGATTTTTATTCCTTTTCTTATTATCGACTTAGTGGTTGCCAGTGTGTTAATGGCGTTAGGTATGATGATGGTGCCACCAGCCACAGTTTCATTGCCATTTAAACTGATGCTTTTTGTTTTAGTTGATGGTTGGCAATTAATACTAGGCTCGCTTGCACAAAGCTTTTTTAATTAGCGCTGAGGTAATCCCATGACACCAGAATCCGTCTTAGCACTAGGTACTGAAGCGATGAAAATCGCTTTATCACTAGCAGGCCCTCTTTTATTGTCCGCTCTGGTGACCGGTCTTGTGATCAGTATGCTTCAAGCTGCAACACAGATAAACGAAATGACATTATCGTTTATTCCCAAAATCCTGGCTGTATTAGCCGCTATTTTAGTTGCGGGTCCTTGGATGTTAAGTTTACTTATTGATTATATGCATAACTTATTTACAAGCATTCCTGGGATGATTGGTTAATAGCAATGATAACCCTGACCAGTGAAATGCTTAACGGCTACATTAGTGATTTTTTCTGGCCATTTGTGCGTATACTCGCCCTTTTTAGCACTGCGCCAATCTTTAGTGAAAAGCAAACACCTAAAAAATTTCGCATTGCGCTCGCCTTTCTAATTACCGCATTAGTTGCACCAGGCTTACCGCAAAGTAATGTGCCTTTATTCTCGATTATTGCCTTTTGGGTACTGTTGCAACAAATTTTGATTGGCACAATTCTAGGGTTATCAATGCAGTTGGCGTTTGCTTCTGTTCGTCATGCTGGTGAAGTGATTGGTTTACAGATGGGGCTTTCATTTGCCACCTTCGTCGATCCATCAGGTGGCCCTAATATGCCTATTCTGGCACGTATTTTTAATATGTTAACGATATTACTATTTTTAGTATTTGATGGTCATTTATGGTTAATATCAATATTAGTTGATACGTTCTATGTTGTTCCTATTGGAAATCAAACCTTTAACTCTTTAGCTATTCTCACTTTAGTTCAAAGTGGTGGCACAATCTTTATTAACGGTATGATGTTAGCCATGCCATTAATCACCCTACTTTTAGTACTCAACCTTTCATTAGGTATTCTAAACCGTATGACACCACAACTTTCTGTCTTTGTGGTGGGTTTCCCTCTTACGCTGACTATCGGTATGTTAGCATTATCAATGATTATGCCTGCATTGCCTGTGTTTACAGAGCGTGTCTTTAGCGATACTTTTAATCGCATTACATTGATATTACAGCAGTTGGTTTCTTGATACGTTCTGCTTTTTATCCACACAAGGATTATAGCCGTACAAGCACTTAAATAAAAAATCCCCAATAAGCGAAATTGGGGAAACTAAATCAAAAGATATCAATAACATCAAAGAAAAGTCTATTCATACCTCAATTCAAATGTTGCTTGTGAATTTGCACTCCCTGCCGTCACTGATGATCCTGTCGCAACATATTGAGCATAAAAGACTAATGGCACACTGTCTGCGTTTGCGGATAATAATTCTGGTTTACCCCAAACTTCTGGCAACATTTTGCCTTGCGTTTTATCTAAAATGGCAATAGCGACTTTTGTTGCGGTACTTGCTCCATTAAGGGCAAATAAGGAGTTATCAACATTGTCTTTTACCCCTGAAAATCGAACTTCAACCGATTTTGCAGCAGGTCCGCATTTATCAAGAAATATTGTAAAAGGAACTGGCGTGGTAACAGGCTCTACTCCTGCATAAAATTGCCGAGAAGCCCATGTTCCTAAATTAACCGTTTGATTTGTAGAGCTGGCTCTTACCACACAGGTATTAGAAACAATGGTTGCGCTTAATTTTAAGTTGATGGCACCTAAATCCGCTTGAGCCAGAGGACTTATGATAAAAAGAGATGCCATAAGATATTTTATTTTCATCATTATTTACCCCCAATTAAGGAAAATCGACGCGAAGATACGCTTCAGATGTCACGGGTCCTATTGCGGGCTTGTTCCCAGTGATGCTAATGGGGTAAAAGCGTAATCCCACGGTAGCTGATTTGGCACTATTCAATACAAATGGAATAACGCTTGATAAATTATTAGGTATTAATATCTTTGCAGTCTGGCTATCTTCAACAATAAAACCAACATCTGGGTTATTCGACAATAATCGATTACCAGAATAATTATCTGCTTGTAATCGCATGGTTAATGCTGTGCTCGCCTCGATATTTTCACAATCAACAGAAACGTTACGCACAATAGGATTAACTCCCTCAGGCTTCATTCCTGTTTGTTCAAATGCCCCCGAAGAGATTGCACCAAAATTCACCATAATTACCTGACCTGCATTTAATGTACAAGTCTGAGGAACAGTCACATTTAAACTAAAATAGATATTATTAACTACAGGTCCGCCGGTACAACCATAAGGCTGACAAACACCGTCTTTTGCGATCAAAATACGCTTGGTATAAGTACCATTAACAATTGGGCGATCAATTCTGACATTAACGGTATAGCTACGATAAGAATTTATTGAAGATTGAGGTGCCGGATAATTTAATATATCGCAATTACCTCGTGTTTTTTCTTGAATATTAAACGGTGCATAGACATCACCATGACATGAGCCACTACGCATTAAAGCCACCGAGATATAATCATCTACCTTGGTATATTTCCATGTACTTTGTCTGGTTCCCGATGAAGGCGTTGGCTCACCTTGATAGGCTAACCATGTGGCAGCCGTCCCCGCATTAAAATGTAACTCATAATCACCACTGGCACTTGCCGTATTGGATGTGAATGTCGAGTTAGCACTATTTTGATTCGTCGATAGTTGGCGTGTAACCGTGGTTTCTATCGCTTGGTTACACCCTCTGCTGCAAGTAACGGCTTCTGCAACCGCGGAGTATCCCCCCATCAGCGCCACAGCGAACAATACTTTTTTAAACATCTAAAACTCCTCTTTTATCACAGAGCAACTTGCTTTGCGGATAAAGTCATCAATATTATTCATCTTAAAATGTCACCATTTAAGAACATGATGCGGTAATACGCTTAATCATTTTCTCTTCAGTCGGGAGTTGGTAATCCACAATACATTGCTGATCAATTCCATTTCCCCAGATGACATTTAATTGCCCCGTCGCTGTTAAACCTGAAAGGAAGACTTGCCCATTATCACCCACAATACCGCCACTGGCAGTTGCCCCACTTTTCACGATGGCGCCAAAAGGAATTGGCTTACCACTACGCTGTTTTAAGGTGATCATTGCTTTATCGCCAATATAAGTCGTGAATTCCGTTTTCACTAATGCCCCTTTAATCGGCACAACATTCACGACCGCATTTTCAATATCGGCATTATCATTTAGCGTAGTGGTATTTAATGCGACACGATTATTACGATACGCAGTGGCATAAGGCACAACCGCATAGCCACGCCAATCTGTTTTTACCCCAGTGGCATTTTCAATACGAACCGCTTCTGCGCCCGTTGCTTTAATTAAGATATTGGTATCACTCAATGGTTGACTTAATGTCACACCATCTTCATGTAAGGTAATTCCGCCACTTGTACCATAGTTAACCTGTTGCCAATGCTTACCATAACCATAGCCAATGTTGCTGTTGCCATAGGTCCCCCGATAATCCAGCGCGAGATTTCCTGACGCATCTTCGCCTTTATTGGTATAGCCTTGGTGAATGCTATAACTAAGGTTATTGTCTTCTAGTAAAGTGCCGCTCAGCCCCGCTTGTTGCGTAACACGGCTATCTGAATCATAAGAAGCAGAATAAGTGGCATAAGCCATATTGCTTGAGTTAGTAATATCTTTTGCTTTTCCACCCCCCATCAGCCAGCTATTGAGAGGGATAGAGACAGATAGTGCAACTTGCTTATCTTTCTTTTCAACACCAATATTTTTATTAATAGAACCGTTAAGGTTATAGCTAATATCTTGCCAATTACCGTTATAACCTACCTGCCACAGCTGTTCTGTTTCGCCTGTGTTCCAATAGGTTTGATGGCTTCCCATTAAATACATAGAGCCAACATTACCTAATTGCTGACTAATATTGACTTGGAATCGCCCTTTTTTGCTATAGTACAAATTATGGTAATCAATAATTTCAGGCTCTACATCGATAGGACCATCTTGAGTTTGTAAACGATACCCTTTCATCTGTTGATACGCTGTTTCTGATAAGGTATAAAACCCTTTCGTTGAATAGCGATAGCCTAGTAATTGAAAATTGGTCCCTAATTGATTCAATGATTTAGCATATAAGAACCGTAAAGATTGCCCTTCTTTACGACTACCGTCCGGTAACGTACTATTCGCATGAGTAATATCTGCAGAAATCGCCCCAATCTCGCCTAAGTTTTTCCCTATACCTAATGCAAAAGATTGATAATTTTCAGATAGTTGCATACCTTCATAAAAGGTAAATCCTTTTGGTAAACCTAATAACAGTGTTCCTTGAGCAAATTTAGGTTTTTCTTGCATTGGTGAACCTGAGCGGAACTCCCCTGCGGTTAAGGCATATTTAACCCGCCCTTCCCGTTGCAATATAGGCACTTCTGAATAAGGCACAGTAAACTGAGAGGTAGTACCATTATTTTCTTTTACGGTGACTTTTAAATTACCGCTATTTGATGTTGCATAGAGATCTTTTATTTCAAAAGCACCGGGTGGTACATAAGTTTGATAGATAACATAACCATTTTGCTCAACCGTGACTTGAGCATTAGTATTTGCAATTCCTCGGATTGTTGGTGCAAATCCTTTTAAGCTATCAGGTAGCATATTATCGTCAGACGATAAGCGAGCGCCCCTAAAGCCAATACTATCGAAGATCTCATTATCAGTATTGCTGTCACCGATAGTTAATTCGCTTTTAATTGATGTAATGGCACGTTGCGCATATGTACGAATACTCCGCCAACGGCTATGGCTATGATCACCACTTTGATTATGAGTCCATGTGCCCTCATTTCGAAAACGCCATAACCCTAAATTAATGCCACTATCAAGATTTAAAAAATAGTTATTATGTCGTATATCCGTATCACTATTACGACTATTGCTTCCAGTGAAACGATAATTGAGCATGGCGGCAGGAATGCCTTCATTCCAATATTCAGGTGAAATATACCCACGCACATTATTAACCAGCATAGCTTGTGGAATACTGATAAAAAGGATTTGCCTATCAAAATCAAACCGTGTTGATGCTTGGCTGATAGATAAAGGTAAATCAATGCATTGTGTTTTATTTAATGTTGCCAATGCAGGAATAGCATCAATATTAACGTTATTATTTGCCAGCCAATCTACGCTAATGCAGGGTATTAATCCTGTATTATCAAGGCTAACAACACCGGTTTGCTGTTTTTTTATATCGAAATAGAGATCTTGTGTACCAATATAATTTTCATTTAAATAGACTTCGACACGATAATTTCCTGCAGGCTGTCCTTCTCCTTTATCAAAACGTGATAAATCCGCTACCGATGATGTATCACCTGATAAGAGTGCAGGATTAAAGAAATCATCAGCATAAAGGTTCCCTGTTGCAATCAAGCCACAGACAGCGATAAAACTTGGCAATGTACGCAATTTTTTAGAAATAAGCGTATTTCTAAAATCAGCAAGTTTTGTTATAGAAATAGAGTGCATCGCAATCCTCCTAACACAAGTAGGCATATCCAATAATGTTTCATTTTGTGCCTACTTAATTAATTCACGGGAATATTGATAACAGGTGTATTTGCCCCGTAATCATTAATTGTTTGATAAGACACGGTTCCACCTGATGCAGAAGGAAGCGTTAAATTTACACTCGATTTTGGATCAACCATCGTGTTAGGTAGCGATTTTTCGCCTAACTTTAAATTAATTAAAGTAATGTAATAAGGTGATGGATTAGTTATTGTCAGCACAGTTCCCTGTCGCTGAAACGACAACATATTAGGCGCTTCCGCCGATTGCACGAGTAATCCTTCAGGACGAACAAACATTTTTATTCTTGCTAATACAGCAATTTGCAATATATTTTTATCTTTAACTTCATCTTTATTGATAGAAGGAATTGATTTACTACTTAACCAAAACAGAGTTTCTCTATCATTGGGTAACCCTTCACCACCATAAATAATTCTTAATGTATTTTCGCTCTTGGGGTTACTTACAAATAAAGGTGGCGTTAAAATAAAATCTTCTGTTTTTTCACCTTTTGCATTTTCAATCCAAGACTGTATAAGAAAACGATTTTTATCGTCTGTATTAGTGACTGCTAACGATACTTGTTTCGCATTAGCAGGATAAATCACTCGTGTTGCCCCTAAAGCAATGCCCCCTGCCCACGAAAAAGCAGGAAAAATTAGGGTGGAAAAAATAACGGTTATCATTAACCATTTTTTTAAAAATAGATCCTTTTGCACATATACCTCTCTTTAATCTCTTTTTATTCAATGGGATAAATCGTTGCCATTAAGGGTATGTCAAGGTAAACCAGGCTGTTACATCAGCTTGTCCACCTGTTACCTCTGGCTGTGTTGCTCTATAACGCGCTAAAAATTGCAACCGGTTATCACCGTCAAAAATAGGTATCCATCGTGCGGTTTCAGTATTTGGAACTAAGGCATTACCACTGTTATCAAATATGGCAACACCAACCCCTTGAGCGGCATTTACGCTATCAGTGACCTTTATAATTTGTGGATCTCTATTATCCGTTGCTCCCCAAAATGTCATACCAACTTGTCGATTGGCTGTGGTATTACATTCCGTAAGATGAATATAAAAAGGAACCGCCGGAGCATAACTCCCAGTGCCGTTAAATTGATTACTGCGGATTTGCCCCATATCTACAGTGAGATTGCGACTTTCATTTGCAACAACACATGTTGCAGCGGTTAACGCACCTTTTAGATGAACAATGCCACCCTCTATAATCACATTATGTTTATTACCCGCTTGTGCTAACGTGTGTGATCCTAATAGGCTCCCTAATACCACAACACCTGCGATCCAGTTGCACATACAGACCTCCTTTGTTAAAAGTGACCGCATTATGCGGTCACTGGTAACTTATTGACGTAGTTAACTAATTAATTCGTTTATCTCTTCAATGAGATTGAATTAATTAGTTGTACTGCATTTGGAATGTTGCATCTGCATCCGCAGCACCTGGTGTCACTGTGGCATTGGTTGATTTATAACGGGCTTTAAAATTCAATACGTTATGCCCATCAATTAATGTATGAGGCGTTGAGAAAACAGAGCCATCTGGCTTAATCACTTGACCTGCATGATCCTTAATTTCGATACCCACACCCGATGCGGCACCACTTGCACCACCACCAATATTACTGACCGTTAAAACAGTATTATCTTGGCTATCCGCATTACCGCTAAATGCCACAGCAGCCGTTGTTGAAACACTGGTATCACAATCTTCTAATTTGATAGTAAAAGGAATTTCATTTGAATAAGTACCAACTGCCGTAAATAAAGCCGTACGATATTGCCCCATGTTTACGGTTTGATTCATTGAATCTGCGCTAACTGCACATGCTGCATTCACAATTTGCCCAGTAAAGTGCACAGTACCGCCTTGTACTGTTGTTGCTGCTGATGCAAACGCTGCCGCAGATAACAGGGTTAAGCCTAATGCAGATTTAATAAAACGTTGTTTATTTAACATTCGTTAATACTCCTAATTAATAGAATAATGATATTTAATGTATTTAATGATTTTTAATTTATACTCGCTGTTTTATTTAAAATAAAAAGCGAATATTTACATCCATGTAAATGGTATTGCCTATTTATTTTCAGCATTAATAAAAATCATAAAAACCATAATGTTGAAAAAAGGCAAACGGGGTTCTTTAAATGAAAATAAAATTTCCATTTATGCATAAATAATTTTATTAAAGGTAATATTAATTACAGTTTTCTAAGTTAATTCTCTCTTCTTTTACTTTTAAATATTCAGAATAGGAGTGGACTAAAATATCAAAAACATATGATATATCATCTTCATCCATTTCAAGGACGTCAAAAAAACGAATCAACATACTAATGTTTATCGTATTTACACCTCGCTCATAACGAGAAACTTGTTGCTGACTAATATTAAGTTTCTTTGCTATCTCTTCTCCTGTTACACCTAATCTTTTCCGTTTTTCCTTTAAACTCCAACCGATATATTCAGCAGCGATAGATGCTGTATGTTTCATAAAGCCCCCAGAATCATATAAAATAATTAATTAGGTAAAGGCATTAGGAACAGTAGAAAATAATATATTTGTTCTTATTTAAGTGAAATATAAATAGCAATTTAACTTAAATCCAATCGGATATTTCGATCATATTATTCATTATTGATAGGCAAAATCTTTTTTAGGCTTTTTTAAACGAAATAGAACACTTGAAAAGAAAGCTGAAATGAAAAAATAAACAAGCAAATTCAATAAATTAAAATGATTAATTTATTTTTCATCTGTTTTTTTAAATTTTTTAGATAAGGACAAGTATTGCTCTTTTTTGGGTTAAGTAAATACGCGTAATACGAGTATTATATAATATATTAGAAATAAGAAACTATAATTAATTTGAGATTATAAAACTTAAAAAATAATCTACTATTTGACTAGTTAAAATAAATAGTAAATATTTATTTTCATAAAACAACATACAACTACTATTTTTATAAAATATTTAGCAATATTTATTTACAATTATTCTACTGTTTAAAACATAATTATTTTCGTATTAGAGATGTAAATCACAGAAACACGTATTTAGTGTAAATGAAAGATGAAACTTAAAGTTTATTATTTAAATAAAAATCTCTATCTTCAGTTCTTTTATTTATAAAAGGTAATTTCGATACATGCTTTATTTTAAGAGTTATGAATAATAATAAATTAATTTTTTGCTATTACACTTTTAATGGATATTTATAGCAGAAATTAAAAAAATAGATACATTTATATAATACAATCCATTTGGCATTAGCTTATTTATTAATAAAAACAAATTAATAATAAAGAATAAAAGTCAATAAAATAATAAGAATAAATTATTTTATGAGATATTTCCGAATAAAAAAATCCCCTGATAAATAAATACCAGGGGTGATATCAAAATGTCTTAAGACAAAACTAAAATAATTAGCGGTACATCTTAAACATCGACATATCTTTCATGTCGTTAAACACTTTATAAGAAGCCTGTAATACAGACTCTTCTTGGTAATAATCTGAAATCGCTTGTGTCCAATCTAATTCACGCAGTTCACTTAAACGTTTTGCGTTTCTTAAAGAGGTATCTGCACCTAAATCATCTAAGTTATCAAGTTCTTGAAGTTGTAGACCTAACTTCGCCTCAACACTAGAAATATTATTTAGCGTCGCACGGTTAACACGGTTTGCAGCATCAATTTTCTCTAATGCAGCATCACGATCAGCTTGTGGTTTACCCGCTAAAGGTTCACGCAATGCAGTGATAGCGCCATCTAATGCTTCAAAAATATCTGGAGCCGTTCCTTTACTACCTGAAGATTGTAATGTTTCGATCCCTGTAAAGTTAGTGACCATTTCAATATTACTATCTACTTTTTGGGTAATTTGCTTATCACCACCTTGATAGGTGATTTTGCCTGTTGCATCAGCAACAAAAGGCGGTTTATCTGATTGGAAGCCAGCAAAAATATAACGACCCACACCATCTTTTGTATTGCCAATACCCACTAGCTGGTCTTTTAAACCCTCTAATTGATCAGCTAAAGATGCACGGTCTTCATCACTTAATGTGGCATCATTACCCGCTGCAACCAGTGTTTCTTGAATTTTAGTGGTAATATTCACCATTTGGCTTGCTAAGCTCATTTGCAAGGACATGCTGTTTTTGGCAAATCCACGCGCTGTCGCATACTGCTGATTGCGCGATTCAGATTGTTTCACCATCACCGCTTGAGAAGCCGCCATTGGATCATCTGATGGTTTTTCAACACGACGACCGCTAGAAATTTTATTCCCTTCAGTCATCCATTTACTTTGCGAACCAGTGATATTGTCCACTCGCTGGCTAAAAATTTGATTTGAACTTAAACGCACCGTGATATTCCTTATTCTGATGAGGGCTTAGAGAACTTGCATAATTGCATCAAACATACTGTTTGCTGTTTGAATAACTTTTGCATTTGCCATGTAATATTCTTGAATGCGATACATCTCGCCATACTCTTCATCCAAGTTCACGCCAGAAACAGACTGTTGTTGTTCTACAATACTTTTAGTGATAGAAACCTGAGCATCAAAGTCAACTTGAGCGGTATTCACTTTATTACCGACCATACTGATCAATGAGCCATAGCCACCAGCAATTGTTGTTTTACCATCAATAATTTTTTCATCAGGTAACTCAAACAGTTTTTTCATGTTTTCGTTATCGCTTGGGCCAGTATCTTTAGAGCCTGCTGCCGCAATTTTGCTAGGATCATTCAAGGCAACTTTCATACCAGCAATCACGTTACCCACAGATTGAACGACAATAGAATCGTCTTTTTGTGGTGTACCATTAACTTTGATACTCATCCCTTCGAATTCTAATTCGCCCGTTGCACCGACTGTAGCTGCAACTTTACGACCACCCGGCTCTACCGTCACATTCCAATTGCTGCCGTCATATTTAACCGTATAATCAGCGGCTTTCACTTCTTTAGTGTCAGTGTATTTCACATCAAAGGTGGCATTACCTTTGTTTTTGCCGTTTGGCATAACATGAGCGCCACCAAGGTCAAAGAATTTTTCACCTTTGTCGCCATTTAAATCAAAACCTTGCTCATGCTGTTTATTAAATTGATCACCCAGCACTAACGCTAATTGGTTTAATTGGTTACGGCTTGGATCTAACACCTCTTCACGGCTACGATAAGCACCACCAAGTTCGCCACCCTTAATGCGTTTTGCATCCACTTCACGCATTTCATCAATGCCGTTGCTATAACCAATAACAAGACGTTCGCTGTTTTGATTAGATGGAATAGCAGAAACTTCATAAGCACGAGTACCAGAGACTAATGGCAAACCATTAGCAAATGTGACGTTGACAAAACCACCGTCTTGTTGAGTCACTTGTACATCAACCAGTGTGTTTAATTCTTGAACTAAACGATCGCGTTGGTCTAATAAATCGTTAGGATCAGCGCCATTAAAGCCTTTAGAGCGGCTAATTTCGTTATTTAATTTTGCGATTTGTTTTGTATATTCATTGATATTTTTAGAGGTGTTTGTCACCTGACTATTAATATCTTTTTCTAAATCACGCAATGATTGGTCTGCTTTAGCAAACATATTGACCATAGCTTCCGCTTTACCAATAACCGTTGTACGCGCTGGGTTATCTTCTGCATTATTAGTTACATTCGGTAAACTGGTAAAAAATTCGTCAATCGCACTCGAAACGTCATTCCCTTTATCTGCTAACAAATCATTAATTTGTGAGATATTTTGGGTATAGCTATTAAGTGCGCTTTGTTTTGACATTGCACGGTTCATTTGACCGGCAAGGAATTCGTTATATTCACGATGAATACGACTAACATTAACGCCATTACCGATATAACCATTACCGGTCATCGTACCGCTGTTTTCATTAAACACAGTCATTTGACGGTTGTACCATTTTACATTTTGGTTAGCGATGTTATTACTCACAGTGCTCATCGCAGCTTGTGCCGCATTAAGTCCGCTCATCGCTGTATTAATTAAACTGTTGGACATTTGTCTATCCTTTTACGTTTAGTCATCACCCGTATGCACGGAGCATAGCT
>JAEYFY010000261.1 GCA_023454395.1 Pseudomonadota bacterium | reverse complement strand
TTTTGGTAAAGATAATCCACAGCAATATTTATTTAAGTTATTTTGACTTTCCTTTAAGAGATATTGAAGAGTATAGATAAAAACATTAATCCTGTAATATTATTGATCTTTATTTTATATTTTAGTTATACTAGGGAAACCCTTTCAATATAGACATTTACTTTGATATATCTCTTTTGTTTTTTTATCATTTCAATTTATAACATAATAAAATCAGCTTATTTTCTAAGTTAATCATTTTATTTATAGAATACATTTCCATTTCCATATCTTTATTTCTTCTTTTTTGTAAATTTCCCATATTAAAATACAGAGAATAGAATTTTAACCTATACTTTATTTAGGTTAAGTGTAAATAATATTTTTTGTGATTTTCTTTTAATTTAAATATTATCAATGACTTATATTTACCTGTGGTGCTTAAATTAATTAAGGAAACTATATGGAAAATAGAATGATTATTATGGGGGCTGATCCTTCTGGATTTGAATTAAAAAATACGATTAAGTCTTATTTATCAGGAAAACATTACACGATAAAAGATCTCACAGAATCAGCTCCTATTGGCTATTGTGATGTCGGTGATAAAGTTGGAGCGATAATTTCTGAACATCCTGAATATATTGGCTTTGTTTTCTGTGGTACAGGAATGGGCGTGAGTATTAGTGCGAATAAACATAAAAATGTTTATTGTGGTGTTTGTGAAAGTGTGACCAGCGCTCGTTTTTGTAAAATTATAAATAATTGTAATATTCTTGCTATGGGTGGCTTATTAATAACACCGTTTAAAGCTCAAATGATGGTTGATGCCTATTTATCTGCGACCTTTAAAGAAGGTTTTTCAGAAGCAGCACCGGAAAACTTACAATCTGGCTTAAATTCAATGAAAAAAATAGAGAAAAAAATTTATAAAAATTAAGTCATTCATATTGTTTACTTTTATGAGCCTGAATTTTCAGGCTTATTTTTATTTAAGTGATATATTTTGCTTATTAAATAGATAAGGGTTTAGTATCTATACTAGATAATAAATAAAGCATTTTATGACTTAACAATTAAATTAAAAGTAGGTGAACAATGGAACATCAACACTCTGATACAGTAAATGCCCCATTACGTATTACCTCTAAAACCCGTGATGTTGGCGGGATTGAAACTTATCGTGCTTTACCTGATAAAAAACAACGCTTAATTGGACCTTGGTGTTTTCTTGACCATTTAGGCCCCACCGTTTTTAATGACACTGTCGATAAATTAGCTATTTCGCCTCATCCTCATATTGGGTTGCAAACCTTTACTTGGATGTTAGAAGGGGAAATTTTACATCGTGATAGCCTAGGTTTTCAGCAAGTTATTCGACCTCAACAAGTGAATTTAATGACAGCAGGTCACGGTATTAGCCATTCAGAAGATACTTACGGTGATAAAAAAGAAGTCCATCTGGCTCAATTATGGATAGTGCTACCAAACGATAAAAGAAATATGCCACCGCGCTTTGATCACTATCCTGATCTCCCTAAATGGCAAGCCGATGGTGCTGACTTCACGTTACTAATCGGTGATTATCAAAGTCACAACTCTCCCGTATTATGTTTATTACCCATGGTTGGAATGGATATTATGGCAAAACATGCCACTCGCATTCCTTTATCATTAAATCCTAAATATGAATATGGTTTTTTTGTCTTAACGGGAGAAATGACAATAAAAGGGGAGACTTTTATCGCAAATGAACTTGCTTATATTGGGATACAAAACGCTGAGTCATTAACGATTGAACTAAGTGATAATGCTCAAATACTTTTCTTAGGTGGTGAACCTTTAAATGAAAAAATTTTGATGTGGTGGAATTTTATTGGGCGTAGCAAAGAAGAAATTCAACAAGCAATCACCGATTGGAATGCGGGCAGTGAGCGTTTTGGCAAAGTGGTTAATGATGAAAGAACACCGCTGGTATCGCCTTTAATGCCTTAACTTTATGCTATAAAAGAAAATATTAATATTCCGTGTTTAAACTTAGCTGAGTTATCTAAAGATAATTCGGCTATTTTTTCTTTGTGTTCCACCATTTTTGACATCTCATTAGAGTGACGACGAAATGGGTGTTGAGAACTCATCACTTACTGTCAACGTCATTATTGTCGATACGTCATTCTTAGTCCTTTCTTATATTTCTATCTTAATGATTTTTATCATAAATAAATTAAATCCTCTCTTGGCATGAAATATGCTTCATCTAAAGAAAAATTGACGACAGTAATGCTGTTAAACGTTTTTCTCGGAGGATGTGGCGAATGAATCGCTTTGTAATTGCAGAGCCACAACGATGCATAGGGTGTAATACCTGTATGGCAGCTTGTTCTGAAGTTCACCAAGCTGTGGGGTTACAGGCGCATCCGCGTCTTACAGTGGTAAAAGTGGAGGATCAGACAGCACCGATGCTTTGTCGGCACTGTGAGGATGCTCCTTGTGCTCGTGTGTGCCCAGTTAATGCCATCACTCATGAAGATAATATGATCTTTCTTAATGAGAGCCTGTGTATTGGCTGCAAGTTATGTGGTCTGGTTTGTCCTTTTGGTGCAATTACACCATCAGGCAGTAAACCCGTTAACTTACCGGCTGTTTTTGAACACTTTGTGCCTGAAGAAATGTTGGCTGATGTGCCAGCAAGCCTTCCAACAACCAATCCATTCCTTGCATGGAATGTAGGTATCCGCGCAATCGCAGTGAAATGTGATTTATGTGCTTTCTCTGATGAAGGTCCTGCTTGTGTCAACGTATGTCCAACGGATGCATTGCATTTAGTTGAAGAAGACAAACTTGAAGAGCAGATGAAAACGCGTCGTTTAGACTCAGTGATGGAACCTATTACGAGTCTTGACGATTTATCTACTTTGACACAGGAGCGGAAGTAATATGGAACCTCTTCAGTTACTGCTGTGGTCAGTCATCCTGTATGTTGTTGGTGGCGTTATTGCACTGTTTTTAAAAAAACAGGAAGGGTTGGCAATCCTTATTTC
>JAEYFY010000229.1 GCA_023454395.1 Pseudomonadota bacterium | reverse complement strand
AACAGCGACATTAATCCTTATTCATCCATTACAATACAACCATTAAATAGACTGCCATGAAAAAGACAAAAATTGTTTGCACCATCGGGCCAAAAACCGAATCTGAAGAAAAACTGAATCAATTACTAGACGCTGGCATGAACGTTATGCGTCTAAACTTCTCTCACGGTGACTATGAAGAGCATGGCAACCGTATCAAAAATCTGCGTAACGTTTGTGCTAAAACAGGCAAAAAAGCCGCTATCTTATTAGATACTAAAGGTCCAGAAATCCGTACCATCAAATTAGAAGGTGGTAATGATGTTGCTTTAGTTGCTGGTCAAACTTTCACTTTCACTACAGACAAAACTGTTGTGGGCAACAAAGACCGCGTTGCTGTAACTTACGAAGGTTTCGCTAAAGACTTAACTGTTGGTAATACCGTTTTAGTTGATGATGGTCTTATCGGTATGAAAGTAACTGCTGTAACTGATACAGAAGTTGTTTGTGAAGTTTTAAACAACGGTGACCTAGGTGAAAATAAAGGTGTTAACTTACCGGGCGTTTCTATCGGTTTACCAGCATTAGCTGAAAAAGATAAACAAGATCTTATCTTTGGTTGCGAACAAGGCGTTGATTTCGTTGCTGCATCATTTATTCGTAAACGTTCTGACGTTGAAGAAATGCGCGCACACTTAAATGCACACGGCGGCAAAAACATCATGATCATCTCAAAAATTGAAAACCAAGAAGGTTTAAACAATTTTGATGAGATCTTAGAAGCTTCTGACGGTATCATGGTTGCTCGTGGTGACTTAGGTGTTGAGATCCCAGTTGAAGAAGTTATCTTCGCACAAAAAATGATGATCGAAAAATGTAACGCTGCACGTAAAGTGGTTATCACTGCAACGCAAATGTTAGATTCAATGATCAAAAACCCACGCCCTACTCGTGCTGAAGCGGGTGACGTTGCGAATGCCATCTTAGATGGTACTGATGCTGTTATGTTGTCAGGTGAAAGTGCGAAAGGTAAATACCCAGTAGAAGCTGTAACTATCATGGCAACTATCTGTGATCGTACAGACCGTATCATGCAATCTCGCCTTGATTACAAACAAACTGCTGCAAAATTACGCGTCACAGAAGCAGTTTGTCGCGGTGCAGTAGAAATGGCTGAAAACTTAGATGCACCTCTGATTGTTGTTGCAACTTTCGGTGGTAAATCAGCTCGTTCTATCCGTAAATATTTCCCAACTGCGCCAATCTTAGCATTAACAAACAACGAAGAAACAGCTCGTCAGTTACTGTTAGTTAAAGGTGTAACAACGCAATTAGTTAACGAAATCGCTTCTACTGACGACTTCTACCGTATTGGTAAAGAAGCAGCATTAGCAAGTGGTTTAGCTCATGCTGGTGAACGTGTTGTTATGGTTACTGGTGCGCTGGTTGATAGCGGCACAACAAATACTTCATCTGTTCACGTTCTGTAATTTAACAGTACGTCAATAGTTCAAACGCCACGGTAACCGTGGCGTTTTTTCTTCTTTTTCACTATTTTTTCTCTTTCATTATTTTTTTTAATTCTGCTGATTTTTTTCTCTTACTGCCCTCATTTCTTCTATGCTTTTAATAAACTATTTTATTAATATAAGTAAATAAGGATGTAAAATGTCTAATGACACAAAAAATACCCGCGTTTTTGCTTGTACTACCCTTGCGATTAAAGATAAGAAAAATCGTATTTATCATGGTAGAACAATGGAATTTTCAACAGACAAACCCGCCTCAATATTTGCATATTATCCTAAAGCTCATACATTCCAACAAAATGCTCCCGATGGTACACCAGGATTAAAATATGTCGCTAAATACCCTTTTATCGCCATTACAGCCCCCATTAATTTAGAAGGAACAAAAGACGTACTGGAAGGAGTCAATACACAAGGGCTTTCTTTTAGCTTGAATATGCTTCCTGATTCAAAGCTCCATGATATTAGCCCAGAAGACTACGCAAATTCAGTACCTATCGCAGCAATTGGTGAATGGGCTTTAGCACAATATTCAACCGTTGAAGAATTAAAACAAAACATCCCTAAAACCGCATTTTGGTCACAAAAGTTATTGTTATTACGCAATTTACCCAGCCCTTTCCATTATGCTTTTTATGATAAAACGGGAGCCTGTATTGTTGTTGAGGTTTCAGAAGGGAAATTGCATATTTATGATAATCCGACTTATTGCATGACCAATGGCCCCTTATTTCCATGGCATCTTACCAACTTAAATAATTACACTCATCTTTCTAATATTAATATTTCCACCAGCACACTAGGCAATATTAAGGTAAAACAACCCGATAGTGGGATTGCGTTAGTAACATTGCCAAGCTCTGATACTTCTGTTGATAGATTTATTCGTGCTGTTTACTACACAACGTATTATCACCAAGTTTCTGATCCAGACACACAACTTGTTGAATTATCGCATATTATGAACCGTTTTGATCGTCCTAAAAATTCCACAATCGATCCTTTATTGGGTCATAACACGTTAAAAGCCCTTCATACCAGTGAATTTTCAGTATGGACAACGCTCACCGATTTAGAACGAGGGATACTCTTCTTTAGGGGATATAACGATCTAAACTTCCAAAAATTTACACTTGAATCGTTTAAAAATGAAGTAGAGCCTGTTTTCATAAAAGTAAATTTAGGTGGTGTTTTATAGCTATAAATATAAGTAACAATAAAACAATGCAGATAAAATGTTTTTCTATCAGACTTTTATGAATAAAAATCTTTTGTGAAATAACACGCATTTTTTGTACTGAACATTTGCGTTGTAGGTGTTATTTTTTCTATTGTTCAACTAATGGTTCAGTAGAATGAGATAAATAAATCCAGCATTTTCTTATATATGTGCCATACTTATTAGTGGTTTCATATAAATGCTACTTGTTCCTTTACACAAACTAATAATAGAGGTTGTAACTATGAAAGCGAAACTTGTACTAGGTGCGGTAATTCTGGCTTCAGGCTTATTAGCAGGTTGTTCTTCTAGT
>JAEYFY010000185.1 GCA_023454395.1 Pseudomonadota bacterium | reverse complement strand
GGGACACAAAACCTGTTTGTATTGGACAAAAACAGCGTTGGTTCCTTTTGCAGTTAACAAGTAATGATAAAGACATTAATGTTCAACAAAGCAAAACGCCAGAATTTGATGGCTGGCGTTGGGTGAGCTACTGGTATCCTGTTAGACAAGTCGTCTCTTTTAAACGTGATGTTTATCGACGTGTAATGAAAGAGTTCGCACCTGTAGTCATGCCATTGCAAGAACAAGTGTCTTTACCTCGTCCATCGTATGGATATCGGCGTAAAAGGTATTAGATAACACTATGCTGACACGTTTGCGAGAAATAGTAGAAAAAGTAGCTATGGCAGCAGGGCTTCCAGAAGCACTTGAACTCTTAGTCAAGGAAACGTGTCAGGCAATGCACACGGATGTGTGTTCTATTTATCTTGCCGATAAACAACGAAGTTGTTTTTATCTTATGGCGACCAAAGGGTTAAAAAAACCTAGAGGTAGAGCCGTTAGCCTCTCATTTGATGAAGGCGTTGTTGGTGAAGTGGGGCGTCTTTCAGAGCTTATCAACCTTGCTGATATTCGCGAACATCCTAGCTTTAAATACCTTCCTCAAGTTAAAGAAGATGATCTCCGTGCTTTCCTTGGCGTTCCTATTGTCTATCGTCGCCAACTCTTGGGTGTATTAGTCGTTCAGCAAAAAGAGCGTCGCTTATTTAATGAAAGCGAAGAATCTTTTATGGTGACGCTGGCGACACAGCTTGGTGCCACATTATCGCAAGTCCAAACTAAAGGGCTTTTTGGGCAATATCGCCAAAGCCGTATTAAAGCACTTTCGGTTTCGACTGGCGTGGTAATGGCTTATGGCTGGCAAGAAGTCTCTCAACCTATCCTTGAAAATGTCTTTAAAGCCAGTGCTCTTGATATAAAAGCAGAATTAAATCGACTTACGATAGCTTTAGAAGATGCTACCGCAGAATGTCGCCGCTTTAGTAAGCGCTTTATGGCAAATGCGCAAAAAGAGAGTGCTGCCATATTTGATCTCTATTCGCACTTACTCAATGATCCACAGCTTAAACATAAAATGACCGCAATCATTACACAGGGATATGTTGCGGAATGGGCGGTTAAAGTGGTGGTTGAGAAAGTCGCCGCCCAATTTTCTAGCCTAAAAGATGGTTATATGCGAGAGAGAGCTTCTGATCTTAAAGCATTAGGGCGTCGTTTATTATTTCATCTAGATGATGATCTCAGCTCAACTAATATTTGGCCAGAGCGTTTTATTTTGGTTGCTGATGAATTAAGTGCAAGTTTATTGGCGGAATTACCAGAGCAACAACTCGCCGGTGTCATTGTTCGAGATGGCGCAACTCACTCACATTCTGCCATTCTTGTTAGAGCGATGGGAATACCCGCGATTATGGGGGCAGATATTCAACCTGAGCTTTTGCATAATCGCATGCTTATTCTTGATGGTTATCGTGGTGAGATATTTATTGAGCCAGAGCCTTTTATTACTCAAGAATATAAACAAATTATTGATGAAGAGAGCGTATTAAGCCAAATTGCAGAAGAGCAGCTTGAACAGCAAGCGGTTTTAAAAAATGGCGAGGCAGTCAGCGTTCAACTGAATGCGGGATTAAATATAAAGTATGAGCAACGCATTAGTGTGGGAATAGATGGCGTTGGTTTATATCGCACCGAAATTCCGTTTATGCTACAAAGCGGTTTTCCGTCAGAAGATGAACAGAAAAATCGCTACCGTGAAATACTCTCTTTTTTCCCTGATAAACCGGTTGTATTACGTGCTTTAGACATTGGTGCTGATAAGCAACTTCCTTATATGCCAATTAATGAGGAAAATCCCTGCTTAGGTTGGAGAGGAATAAGAATATTGCTTGATCAACCAGAAATCTTCCTTATTCAGCTACGTGCAATGCTAAAAGCAAATCTCGAATTTAAAAATTTGAAAATTTTGTTGCCGATGGTGACAAGTATTGATGAAATTGACGAAGCAAGAACATTGCTGCTACGAGCATGTGATGAAGTGAGTCGAGAGCTAAAATGTGAATGTGTTCCACCTCCGCTGGGTATTATGCTTGAAGTACCTTCATTGGTGTTTATGCTGTCACAGTTAGCGAGTCGAGTTGATTTTATCTCTGTTGGAACCAACGATCTGACTCAATATTTGCTTGCCGTCGATCGTAATAATACCCATGTAGCATTACTCTATGATAATTTGCATCCTGCGTTATTGCGTTCACTGCATTTGATTGCAACACAATGCCAATATTATCAATTGCCAGTGAGTGTTTGTGGTGAAATGGCGGGTACGCCAATAGGGGCATTGCTGTTAATAGGGCTAGGTTTTAGGCAGTTAAGCATGAGTGGTCGTAGTTTACCTAGGGTAAAATACTTATTGCGCCATCTTGATCCTGTGATGTTACAGCCTTTTATGCAACAGGTGTTGCAAGCTGAAACCACAATAGGGATCAAAAAATTGTCTTCTGAATTTATGGAACGGCAAGGATTAGGTGGATTAATTCGCGGAGGTATTTAGTAAACCTTCGTATAAGCCTTTTCTATGTTGGTAATAAATAACCAGCACAGAAATTATTAATTAAGTGAAGTAGGGAATAATGAGTATAAGCTACCTTAAATTTCCAGAGATTGATCCCGTTATGTTTTCTATCGGCCCAGTGTCATTACACTGGTATGGTATGATGTATTTAGTTGGATTTGTCTTTGCCTTATGGCTTGCAAATCGTCGAGCTGCAAAACCGAATAGTGGTTGGAATAAAAATGAAGTTGAAACATTACTTTATGTCGGTTTTGTTGGTGTGTTTATTGGTGGCCGTTTAGGTTATGTTTTATTCTATAATCTACCTGTTTTTCTAAATGATCCTCTTTACCTCTTTAAAGTATGGGATGGCGGAATGTCGTTCCATGGCGGTTTAATTGGGGTTATTTGTGCGATGATTTGGTTTGCTAAACGCACTAAACGCAAATTTTTCCAAGTGGCGGACTTTGTTGCGCCGTTAATTCCATTTGGATTAGGGTTAGGTCGTGTTGGTAACTTTATCAATGGCGAATTATGGGGACGTGTCACATTAGATACGCCTTGGGCCATTTTATTCCCAAGTTCTCGTTCTGAAGATCTCCAACTTGTTGCCCAAGATCCAACAACGTTACTGCCTATTATTCAAGAATATGGTGTTTTACCTCGTCACCCCTCTCAGCTTTATGAAATGCTGTTAGAAGGTGTGGTGTTATTTATTATTCTGAATATTTTTGTGCGTAAAAATCGTCCTGTCGGAAGTGTGTCGGGTCTATTCCTGATTGGTTATGGTGCATTCCGTATTATTGTTGAATTCTTCCGTCAACCAGACGCACAGTTAGGATTATTTGGTGGTGTGAGTATGGGGCAAATACTTTCAATTCCAATGATTTTGTTGGGTATTATTTTTATGGTATGGGCTTATCGTCAAGATAAAAAGACGCCACAAAATCCAACACCTGCTCACAAATAGTGTGAGATAAATTTTTTATTATTAGCTAATTACAAGAGAGACAACATGAAGCAGTATCTGGCATTGTGTCAACGCATTATCGATGAAGGGCAATGGATTGATAATAAACGGACAGGAACCCGTTGTTTAACGGTGATT
>JAEYFY010000182.1 GCA_023454395.1 Pseudomonadota bacterium | reverse complement strand
AAAAGATGACGGAAAGGTTAAATAAAAAGAGATAAAGTAAAAAATACGAAAATAAATTATATTTACTATAGATCAAGAGTGTTATTTTGATACAAAAAAGAATATCGCTTTTTATCAAAATATTATTCTATAAACTATATCAAATGGTAATGAGAATGATTATTCTGTCTAATATCTTGATGATCCTTAAATACTATTTATTAATTTCACCGATAATATTAAAAAATTATCCCACTTAAATTAAGTAGGATAATGAACAAGAGAAATTGTTATTTTAAATAACGAAAATAAAAAATATTTAACATGATAAATATCGTAATATTCCTTCAGCCGCCTCTCTTCCTTCTGCTATTGCTGTTACCACAAGATCAGAGCCTCGTACAATATCGCCACCAGCAAACACTTTAGGGTTTGTTGTTTGATTTGGTATTTCTTGATTATCTGAAATAATAATTCTGCCTGAAGATGCATATTCAATATTATTTTCATCTAGCCATGGATAATGTGCAGGTTTAAAACCAAATGCCAGAATAACCGCATCAGCAGATAACAAATGCTCACTTCCTTCAATCGGCGTTAATGTTTTATCACTTTCAGTTTTAATAACGCGAATACCAACCACTTTATTTTGATTATCAACTTCTATATCTGTAGGTTGAAGATTAAATAAAAATTCGCCACCTTCTTCTTTAGCGTTTTTTACTTCGCGTTTTGAACCCGGCATATTGCTTTCATCACGACGATAAACACAAGTGACTTTATTTGCACCTTGTCGAATTGCAGTACGAACACAGTCCATTGCGGTATCGCCACCTCCTAATATTACGACATTTTTATTTTTCAGGTCGATATAAGGTGTTTGGGGATCTTCCCCATAATTCATTAAATAACGTGTATTACCAATTAAATAAGGTAGGGCGCTATAAACACCATCAGCATTTTCATTAGGGAAATGACCGCTTAAACTGTGGTAAGCGCCCAATCCTAGAAAAACTGCGTCATATTGTGTTATTAGCGTATTTAGGGCGATATCTTTACCTATTTCCGTATTAAGGCAAAACTCAATACCCATTTCACTAAATAATTCGCGACGTCGGATCATCAGTGATTTTTCGAGTTTAAAAGAGGGTATCCCAAACGTAAGTAATCCCCCAATTTCTGGATGTTTATCATAAACAACCGGTTTCACACCTTGTCGAATAAGAACATCTGCACAGGCAAGACCCGCAGGACCAGCACCAATAATTGCGACCTTTTTATCGGTCATTGTGACGTGAGAAAGATCGGGACGCCATCCTTGTGCTAAGGCGGTGTCATTAATGTAACGTTCAATATTGCCAATGGTGACGGCACCAAAATCATCATTAAGCGTACAGGCACCTTCACAAAGCCTATCTTGAGGGCAAACGCGACCACAAATTTCAGGCAAACTGTTTGTTTGATGAGAAAGTTCAGCCGCTTCAATAATACGCCCTTCGTTTGCCAGCTTTAACCAATTAGGAATGTAATTATGGACAGGGCATTTCCATTCACAATAAGGATTACCGCAACTTAAACAGCGATCAGCTTGTGCAGAGGCTTGCTGTGGCGAAAAGGCCTCATAGATTTCAACAAACTCAATTTTGCGAATGGTTAACGGTTTTTTAGTCGGCTCAACACGATTTAAGTCGATAAACTGATACACATTCTGACTCATAATATTCTCCTATTGTGCCTGAACGCGTAATTCAGCAGATGAACGACGAGGATGACCAAGCAACGCATTGACATCACTGGATTTTGGCTTAACTAACTTGAAGTGTTGTGACCAATATTCCCACTGTGAAAGGAATCTTTCTCCTTGCTGGGAGCCTGTGAGTCTGACATGTTCTGCAATCATGCCACGTAAATGTTCAGCGAGAATGGCAAAGGATGCAACTGGGAGCAACTCAATCGATGACGTGTTGATCCGTTGTGATAACGTGAGATCTTCATCTAATAGATAGGCAAATCCACCCGTCATTCCCGCACCAAAGTTAATCCCTGTTTTACCGAGAACACAGACAATACCGCCCGTCATATATTCACAGCCGTTATCGCCAACGCCTTCAACGACAGCAATTGCGCCAGAGTTTCTGACGGCAAAGCGCTCGCCAGCCAATCCTGAGGCATAGAGTTTTCCGCCTGTTGCGCCATAAAGGCAGGTATTACCCATAATGGTTGCGTGATGACTTTTAAATGCAGAGCCAACGGGTGGCGAGATTACAATACGACCGCCCGCCATGCCTTTGCCTACATAATCATTAGCATCACCCACTAAGGTTAATTCAACACCTTGTGCATTCCATACACCAAAGCTTTGCCCCGCAGTTCCCGTAAAATAAAGTTTAATTGGTGTGGCAGATAAGCCACTTTCACCATAATGTTTAGCAATAATGCCTGATAATGTTGCTCCTACAGAGCGGTCTGTATTACGAATATCAAAATAGCATGTTTGGCTTTTTTGTTGTTCAACAGCATCACAAGTTTGAGCTACAATACGCTGATTTAATTCGCCTTTATCATAAGTATTATTATTTTCCTGACAATAAAGCACATTGCCTGATGGTGATGTCGCGGTTTCTAATAATCCACCCAAAGAGAGTTTTTGCTGTTTACTACTCACACCTTCTAGACATGAAAGCAGATCGGTTCGACCGATTAAATCTGTGATTTTTCTTACGCCAAGTAATGCCATTAACTCACGAGTTTCTTGCGCAATAAAACGGAAGTAGTTAATAACGCGTTCTGGTAATCCGTGATAATGGTGACGACGAAGCGTTTCATCTTGAGTTGCAACACCCATTGCACAATTGTTTAAATGGCAAATGCGTAGATATTTGCAGCCTAATGCCACCATAGGTCCTGTACCAAAACCAAAACTCTCTGCACCTAAAATTGCTGCTTTAATAATATCTAGTCCGGTTTTTAATCCACCATCGACTTGCAAACGAATTTTATGACGTAGACTATTTGCCACTAATGCTTGTTGAGTTTCAACTAAGCCCAGCTCCCACGGGCTACCTGCATATTTTACAGAAGTTAAAGGGCTTGCACCTGTGCCACCGTCATAACCTGCAATGGTTATCAAATCTGCGTAAGCTTTGGCAACACCAGTAGCAATAGTGCCCACACCTGGCTCTGACACGAGTTTTACAGAAATCAGTGCCGTTGGATTGATCTGTTTTAAGTCGAAAATAAGCTGTGCTAAATCTTCAATAGAGTAGATATCGTGATGAGGTGGCGGTGATATTAGGGTAACACCGGGTACGGCATAACGCAGTTGCGCAATATAAGGCGTCACTTTATCGCCGGGAAGTTGTCCTCCTTCGCCGGGTTTTGCCCCTTGTGCGACTTTGATTTGTAAAACATCGGCACTCATGAGATAAGAAGGTGTCACGCCAAAACGACCCGACGCAATTTGTTTAATGCGTGAGACTTTATTAGTCCCGTAACGAGCCGGATCTTCGCCACCTTCACCTGAATTTGAAAATCCCCCCAATGTATTCATTGCTTGCGCAAGCGCTTCATGAGCTTCTCGGCTTAGCGCCCCAATTGACATTGCGGCAGTATCAAAGCGTTTAAATAATTCTGTTTCAGGTTCAACTTCTTCAATTGAGATAGGCGTTGTCTTGTTATTGAGAACTAGCATATCGCGTAAGGTTGTAATTGGACGCTGTTGCACAAGGTTTGCATAATGCTGATAGTCGGCATATTCCCCGCTATTTACGGCTTTTTGTAGTGCTTGCACGACATCAGGGTTATAGGCGTGGTATTCCCCTTTATGAGCGTATTTTAATAAACCACCCGCGTCTAAAGGATGGCGAGTTAACCAAGCCCGCTTAGACAAATTAAATAAATCGTGTTCAAAATCGCTAAAATCGGCACCATTAATCCGATTATCAACGCCCGCAAAACAGAGTTCGACAACGCTATCATTTAATCCAACAGCTTCAAAAAGTTGAGAGCAACGGTAAGAAGCAACAGTTGAAATGCCCATTTTGGACATGATCTTATACAAGCCTTTATTTATGCCGTTACGGTAATTGAGCATCACTTGGGCATAGCTTGCTTGCAGGATTTTTTTATCAACACGTTGTGCTAAAGATTCATAAGCAAGATAAGGATAAATAGCAGTAGCACCAAATCCGAGTAATACGGCGAAATGGTGAGGATCACGGGCGCTTGCCGTTTCGACAATGATATTGGCATCACAACGTAAGTTATTATCTACCAACGATTTTTGTACGGCGCCAACTGCCATAGGAGCAGGAATAGGCAATCGCTCTTTAGTGATATTTCTATCTGATAATACCAATAATACTGCACCACGGTGAACTTCCTGCTGTGCTTTTGCGCATAATTGGCGTAATGCTGTTTCTAAATTGCATTCTGTTGGTTGATAAGTGATATCAAGATGAACAGATTGGTAATAAGGATTTTCTTGATTAATAAGCTGTTGGAAATCGCTATAAAGCAAAATAGGCGATTTAAAACTCAGCCGATGTGCTTGTCCTTCCGCTTCACAAAACACATTCATCTCGCGTCCAATGCAAGTCGCTAAAGACATGACATGTGCTTCTCTTAATGGATCTATAGGAGGATTTGTTACTTGCGCAAATTTTTGTCTGAAATAATCATAAATAAGGCGAGGGCGTTGAGAAAGTACAGCAAATGGGGTGTCATCACCCATTGAACCTGTGGCTTCTTGCCCGTTTTCTGCAAGCACATGCAAAATGCTTTCAAGCTCTTCTTGGCTATAGGCAAATTGTTTTTGATATGTGGCTAATAAAGCATCATCAAAGGCGCGTTGCCCTGTGGCTTGTTGTTCTGGTAACTCTTCAAACGGTGTTAAGCGCTTAACATTGCGCTCTAGCCACAGTTTATAAGGATGGCGTCTTTTTAAATCTTCATCCGTTTCGGCAGAATGCAAAATACGCCCATGATGCGTATCGATAACCATTAACTCGCCGGGGCCGACGCGTCCTTTTTCTCGCACTTCATCAGGTTGATAATCCCAAATACCAATTTCAGAAGCACAAGTGATGATGTTATCTGTGGTGATAACGTAGCGAGCAGGGCGCAAACCATTTCTATCTAGCGTACATGCGGCATAACGACCATCTGATAATACAATGCCCGCAGGGCCATCCCAAGGCTCCATATGCATTGAGTTAAAATCAAAAAAGGCACGAAGATCTTCATCCATTTGTGGATTATTTTGCCATGCTGGTGGCACTAACAATCGCATTGCACGAACAATATCCATACCGCCATTGAGAAAAAGCTCTAGCATATTGTCGAGTGAACTTGAATCGGAGCCACTTTCATTGACAAAAGGAGCAGCACTTTGTAAATCAGGAATAAGTGGAGTATGGAATTTATAGGCACGCGCTTTGGCCCATTGGCGATTACCTGTGATGGTATTAATTTCACCGTTATGTGCTAAATAACGAAAAGGTTGTGCAAGTGGCCATCTAGGAGTGGTGTTAGTTGAAAAACGCTGGTGGAATAAACAAATTGAAGATTCCATACGGAGATCAGCAAGATCGGTAAAAAAACGCGGTAGATCGATGGCCATACAAAGACCTTTATAAACCGTCACCAAATTAGAAAGACTACAAATATAAAAATCATTGTCAGTAATGCGCTTTTCAATGCGTCTGCGGGCAACAAAGAGTCGTCTCTCAATATCACTTATCCGCCAGCCTGCGGGGGCATTAACAAAAACTTGTTCGATTAAAGGGAGAGAAGAAAGGGCAATACTGCCTAAAATATCCGTGTTAATAGGCACTTTACGCCAACCAACAATGGAAAGCGTTTCACGTTGTAGTTCTTCTTCGACAATGAGCCGACATTGTTTGGCGATATTGGGATCTTGGCTTAAAAATAACATTCCGACGGCGTAATTTTTTGCTAGATGCCAGCCTTTTTCTTGTGCAATTAATTGGAAAAAACGCTCTGGTTTTTGTAAGAGTAATCCGCACCCATCGCCGGTTTTACCATCAGAAAGAATCGCACCACGATGTTGCATTCTGGCAAGACCATGTATGGCATTTCTGACAATCTTATGGCTGGCTTGCCCTTCAATATGCGCGATCAACCCAAATCCACAATTGTCTTTTTCCTGTGTCTTTTGATAGAGCATTTTTTTGCTTCCTACTTAGTTTACTGGGCGCCTCAAAAAAGAGCGCAAAAGGAACGTTTTGGCTCTAAGTATGTAGGTAAATTTATGGGCGCTCAGTCGGGTGATGTTGTGTTTGCCTAGCTTGGTGTGTTTTTTATATTGCTATGCAATGCCTTTTCAACTTATCGATAAATAAAAATCAGGTCAATGTGTAGGGATATTTGACTGAGATAAAATAGATAAGGAATTTTTTATTTTAATATATTGATTAATAACTAAATTATTCTATTTTAAAATAGTATAGGAGTGATTTTTTAATGTGAGCTATATCACTTTATTTGAGTGGTTTAGCTTTATCTCATCCTTTAATGATAAGAACAGCTAGTGAGTTATTCTGCTGAATATATTGATTTTGGAATTTTATTGTTTTTATACATTTTGTATAAAAAAAGACAAATTGAATTTTTTTTAATAAGGTCTATTTATTGTTGATATTGCTATCGTTTATGTTGCTTGGTTTTGTATTATTTTCATGAATGCATGTGTTGTGAATAGATTCGTTGAGAGAAAATAGAGGGTGAAATCAAACAAAGTAATGAGAAATAAACACTCTTAGCAAGATTTCTGAATGTTCGCCACTGCGCCAATTCATTTTTGGGTTATCATTCCATAGATTCAATATATTGGAGTTTTCAATGAAATTGCTCAAAGGGCTTGCCCAATACTACGTTGACTTAATGATGAGGCTGGGGCTAATTCGCT
>JAEYFY010000031.1 GCA_023454395.1 Pseudomonadota bacterium | reverse complement strand
GAAGTTATCAAAAAATTTTCTTTAACGAACTTAATAGTAAACTTATACAATCAAATTTACTGTGAGGTATTACTCAGTTGTCGAATAATTTTTCAAGATGTGCAATTTTGAGTGATATGTTAACTTTATCAAATACTTTTTGTTAAATAATTTGTGATTAGTATCACACTTGTGGTTTTAATTTTTCACTCGTGAGCGTTTCTCTTTCGTTTTTGCTCATTATCAAACATTAACCACATTTTTTGTGTATCTTATACACTATAATTAACGCTAAAGAATAATTAAGCGTTTGCTGAATGTAATGTGAGAGGGCATCTCTATGATGAGCGGTTCACCAGTGACAGAAACAGATGTCATTATTATTGGCGGGGGAGCAACCGGTGCAGGCATGGCAAGAGACTGTGCACGCCGTGGATTACGTTGCATCCTGCTAGAAAGACATGATATTGCAACCGGTGCAACCGGTCGAAATCATGGATTGTTACACAGTGGTGCGCGTTATGCAGTAACAGACCCTGAGTCAGCGCGTGAGTGTATTGAAGAAAACATGATTTTAAAACGGGTCGCTCGTCATTGTGTTGAAAAAACGGATGGCCTTTTTATTACCCTTCCTGAAGATTCTTTAGAGTTTCAACAGACTTTTATTCAATCTTGCCAAGCCGCAGGTATTGATGCTCAAGCGATTTCACCCGAAGAAGCTATTCGCTTAGAGCCATCTGTTAACCCGAATTTAATCGGTGCGGTTAAAGTGCCAGATGGTACTGTCGATCCTTTCCGCTTAACTGCCGCAAATATGTTAGATGCCCGCGAACATGGCGCCCAAGTACTGACTTATCATGAAGTCGTGGGGCTTGTTCGTGAAGGCGACCGCGTTAAAGGTGTGAAAGTTTACGATCACCAAGCGAAAAAACTGTATGAAATTCGCGCGCAAATAGTGGCAAATGCAGGGGGAATTTGGGGACAAAAAATCGCTGAATATGGCGAGCTAAAAGTTCGTATGTTCCCAGCCAAAGGTGCGTTGCTGATTTTGGGTCATCGCATTAACAATATGGTGATTAACCGCTGTCGTAAACCTGCGGATGCCGATATTTTAGTGCCTGGCGATACCATTTCATTGATTGGTACAACATCAACACGCGTACCTTACGATGAAATCGACAATATGTATGTCACCCCAGAAGAAGTCGATATTCTCATTCGTGAAGGTTCAATGTTAGCGCCAAAACTGGCTCAAACTCGCATTTTACGTGCTTATGCTGGTGTGCGTCCTTTAGTTGCAAGTGATGATGATCCATCTGGTCGTAATGTTAGCCGTGGTATTGTTTTACTCGACCATGCGCAACGTGATGGATTAGAAGGTTTTATTACCATTACGGGCGGTAAATTAATGACTTACCGCTTAATGGCTGAATGGGCAACAGATAAAATCTGCGAAAAATTAAATGTCTCTGCTAAATGTACAACCGCAGAAGAAGCCTTACCTGGCTCTCGCCAATCTGCAGAGCAAGCATTACGTAGTGTTGTTTCATTGCCTGCACCAATTCGTGGTTCTGCAGTTTATCGTCACGGTGATTTGGCGAATAAATTATTGAGTAATGAACGCAGTGATAAGAGTTTAGTCTGTGAATGTGAAGCTGTTACCGCAGGGGAAGTTCGCTATGCGGTTAACTCTTTAACCGTCAATAACTTACTTGATTTACGTCGCCGTACTCGTGTGGGTATGGGAACATGCCAAGGTGAGCTTTGTGCTTGTCGTGCTGCGGGTTTATTAAACCGTTTACAAGTCACGACTCCTCATGAATCAGAACAACAGCTTGCCCATTTCTTAAATGAGCGTTGGAAAGGTATTCGACCAATTGCTTGGGGTAATGCGTTGCGTGAGAGTGAATTTACCAGTTGGGTTTATCAAGGTTTATGTGGTTTAGATGCTGATATGATTGAAAAAACAGCTTCAGCGGAGGCAGATAATGAAATTTGACGTCATCATTATAGGTAGCGGGCTTGCAGGTTTAACCGCAGGTATTCGTCTTGCTGAAGCCGGTAAGTCTTGCGCAATTATCAGTAATGGTCAGAGCGCACTGCATTTTTCATCAGGTTCGCTAGATCTATTAACTCATCTTCCTGATGGTTCATTAGTGACTCAACCTAAAAAAGCGTTAGCCGCATTGGCTGAACTTGCCCCGAAACATCCTTATAGCCGTATGGGTGAAATTCAGGTTTCAACCTTAATTGAACAGGCTCAAGCATTATTATCAAGTACGAAAGGTCTTGAATATCAAGGTAATGGTGATGAAAACCATTATCGTATTACACCCGTTGGACGTTCACGTATGAGTTGGATGAGTCCAAAACGTGTGCCAACTCATGGTGTTGATCAAGGGTTGCCATGGAAAAAGCTGGCTGTTGTTGGCATTGAAGGCTTCTTAGATTTTCAGCCACAATTTGCAAGTAATACGCTGAATGAGCAAGGTGTTGAGGCTATTCCTTATCATATTCACTTACCGCTATTAGACAGATTGCGTGATAATCCAAGTGAATTTAGAGCCGTTAATATTGCGCGTTATTTAGATAAGCCTGAAAACACTAAAGCGTTAGCGGAAGAGCTGAAAAAGCATATCGATGATAGTGTTGAAGCAATTATTTTACCTGCATGTATTGGGCTGGATGCTGAAGAGCCGGTGACGCTACTTCAACAACTTGTAGGTAAACCTATCTGTTTATTACCGACATTGCCACCATCACTATTAGGTATTCGTTTACATCAAGCATTAAAACTGCGTTTCCAAAAAGCGGGCGGTTTAATTATGCCGGGTGATCGTGCAGAACAAGTTGATTTAGTGGGGAGTAAAGTTACAGGTATTCATACTCGAAACCATACTGACATTCCTATTCGTAGTGAACATGTTGTATTGGCAACGGGCAGTTTCTTCAATAATGGGTTAATTGCAGAGTTTGATCGTGTCTATGAACCTTTGATGGAACTTGATTTGCTAGAGACATTACCACGCAATGAGTGGACACAAGTCAATGTCTTTGCAAAACAGCCTTATATGCGGTTTGGTGTTGATACAGATAGCCAATTAAGACCGATGAAATATGGCGAAGTCTTAGAGAATGTTTACGCTGTAGGCGCTGTATTAGGTGGGTTTGACCCTCTTAATGAAGGTTGTGGTGCCGGTGTTTCAATGATCAGCGCACTTTATGCAGCGCAACAAATTTTACAGCGCAATAAATCAGAACAGACCACATCTGCGGTTGTGGAGGCAGCACAATGAGTTTACATGATAACAGTTTTGAAGCGTGCATTAAGTGTACTGTTTGTACAACTTATTGCCCTGTTGCAAAAGTGAATCCACTTTATCCGGGTCCTAAACAAGCGGGTCCTGATGGTGAGCGTTTACGTCTAAAAGATCCGATGCTTTATGATGAAGCATTGAAATATTGCACCAATTGTAAGCGTTGTGAAGTTGCTTGTCCGTCAGATGTGAAGATTGGTGACATCATTTCGCGTGCGAAACTGAACTACAATACAAAAACACCAAAACTTCGTGATGCTATTTTAAGTCATACGGATCTAATGGGGTCATTATCAACGCCAATGGCGCCGATAGTAAATACCATTACAGGATTAAAACCTGTACGCAAGATCTTGGATAAAGCACTTAAAATCGACCATCGTCGCGAATTGCCAAAATACTCTTTTGGTACATTTAGAACATGGATGAAAAAACAAGTTGAAGAGCAGGCGCGTTTTAAAGATCAAGTTGCCTTCTTCCATGGTTGTTACGCTAACTATAACCACCCACAATTAGGTAAAGATTTAGTTAAAGTATTCAACAAAATGGAGATTGGTGTTCAGTTATTAAAACGTGAAAAATGCTGTGGTGTTGCATTAATTGCGAATGGTTTTGTTAAACAAGCTAAAAAACAAGCCGCGGTAAACCTTGAATCTCTGACAGAAAAAATTGTTGAAAACAATATTCCTGTCGTTGCAACATCATCAACCTGTACTTTCACTATTCGTGATGAGTATGAACATATCCTTGATGTTGATACATCCAAAGTACGTGAAAATATTGAATTAGCGACACGTTATATTTATCGTTTATTAGAAGAAGGTCGTGAATTACCACTGAAACACACTCCGTTAAAAGTGGCATATCACACACCTTGTCATATGGAAAAAATGGGATGGACTGCGTATTCCATTGATTTAATTAAGCGTATCCCGGGTGTTGAGGTCATTGTTTTAGATTCTCAATGCTGTGGTATTGCCGGAACTTACGGTTTTAAATCTGAAAACTACGATGTTGCTCAAGGCATTGGTGCGGGTTTATTCCGCCAAATTGAAGAGAGCGGCTGTGATTTGGTAATTACAGACTGTGAAACCTGTAAATGGCAAATTGAGATGTCAACGACGAAAAAATGTGAACACCCCATTAGTTTATTGGCAAGAGCATTATAAGTATTGCCTATTAGATAATAAAAAAGTAATTGATTACTAAGATAACAAGCAGCTAGGGAATAAAAGAGGATCTTTTATTCCCTTTTTTTTATTTTTAGTAAAACAGATGTGAAATATAAAAGAATAAGGAAATTAAATAACCTGATACAGGGAAATTCAGGTCATTTAAATATGCTTATTTTTAATGTGAAATATAGGTGTTTTGATAAAGCCAAATATTCTGGACTTTTTTTAGCGTTATATTTTGTCCGTCAGTCAGCGAGAGCGCTTGATTTCCCGCTTCATTAATAATTGGAATATCTAGTGCATTCGCTAATACGGTTGTATTAGACAGAGGATTACCGTGACTTAATAAAATTCCTTTGATCTTATTGGTATCAAGGGTCATTAATGTGGAGGGATGAAGCTGTTTTGTCACCAGAATTGCGTTTGTATAAGGAGGATGCGTGATTGGCGGAGGCGCAGAAGTTAAATAGCGCAGTAATCGAGATAAAATATCATCTAAATCACTTTCACGAGCGCGCATATTATCATCATCCATTTGCGCATAAGTATCTATTAAATCAATAAATGTCTGCTGTAAGGCAAATTCCGCATTACAGTGATGTTTGCTTATCATGCTACATACAGTCAGTTGTAATTCGGTATTTTCTAATAAGAAACGGTGACTAGAAAAAATATGGGCATATTGTTCTCCAATCTTGCGGTACGCTTCTTCGGTTAACCAGTCTATATCCTTTTTGGATCGCTCAATGGCTTTTACGAGACGTTTTTGCTCTTCAAGTAATAAGTGAGAGGATATTTTTTTACGCGGGATCACAAAACGATGATAAGGATATAGCCAAACAGGTGCGGTGATAATTCTGACAGGTTCGTAATTTGTGTTTTTAGGATGAAGATTCAAATTAGGCAGATTTTCGCCTAATTGCAGTTTTTTAATTGTAATGGTTTTATGCGCTGCTTTTTCAGCTTCTTCAAGTGATGCACCTAACGCAATACTATTGGCGGCAGCCAAGGTGCCTTCAACAATCGGCGCTGAACTTAACGCGACGTTAGTGGCAACGTCATGCTCAAGATTAGCGATAGCGAGTGCTGCATTTTGTGCTGAATGATAAGTATCGAGTAAAACGAGTACACCTTGTTTGCTATAACACTTTTTAATTGCTGTGAGTATAGTTTCTGGTGACACTTCATTAGCAAGATCAGAAGGTGTTTGATAATTGGTTGCAATGACAATTTTTACTTGGCGATCTACAGTCTGATTAACAAGCTCTTTAATACCATTGGCGAGCGTAAGACTTTTTGAAACTAATACGATACTGACCATAAATCACCTTTTTTGTAAATGCAAACAGGGAGATAAACACTCCCTGTTTACTCAGGCTTTAATAAAGCCATTCCCGTCCTAATTGATCGGCAGTTAAAATAGCGGCATAAACCTTATCGGAATCAACATCAAATGGCATGTTGTAAATTGTCTCGCCCTCAGCACAACTTAACTCAGCAACTGCCATGATTTTTTCATTTAATTCATCGCCTGTTGCATTGATCCCCAGCTCTTCTAAAGTGACCGGCAGCCCGACTAAAATACAGAAATCAAGGAACTCTTCTAACTCTTCTAATGGACTGTTTTCTAACACTAATTGGACTAATGTACCAAAGGCGACTTTTTCACCATGGTACATATTGTGACACTCTTCTAATGCCGTAAATCCATTATGAATGGCATGAGCTGCCGCAAGCCCCGCGCTTTCAAAACCGATACCACTTAAGAAGGTATTAGCTTCGATAATATTTTCTACCGCAGTGGTACAAACACCTCGGCTTACTGCGAGTTTTGCTTTATAGCCATCTTCTAAAAGGGTGTTATAGCAAAGTTCAGCCAGAGCTAGGGCTGCTAGTGTTGATTTACCCCCTGCCATGGTCTGTTTTTGAGCATGACTACAGGCTCTTGCTTCGAAGTAAGTTGCTAAAGCATCCCCCATTCCTGCCACTAATAAACGAGCTGGTGCAGACGCGATGATATTTGTGTCCATCACGACAACATCAGGGTTTGTTGGGTAGAAAAGGTAGCTATCAAATGCGCCTAATTCTGTATAAATCACAGAAAGTGCGCTTGTTGGCGCATCAGTAGAAGCAATTGTTGGGGAGATGACGACAGGAAGCTGGCATTTATAAGCAACTGCTTTGGCAGTATCAAGTGTTTTACCACCACCAACGCCGATGATCACAAGGGAGGCTTGTGCTTTTGCAAGTTCAGATAACCGATTGATTTCGTTGTGTGTGCATTCACCATTAAACAGTTCAAAGTGCCCATTCACTTCATATTGAGACATACTGTCTTTGACAGTACTGCCGACGAGATCCATAACAAATTTATCAGCAATAATCAGCGCTCTATCGCCAAAAGGTTTTGCGTATTTACCAATATGGTATAACGCATCTGGCCCTTGAATATATTTAGCGGGGGATTGAATAACTTTTAACATAATAGACTCCTACTATTCGCAAAAGAGAGTAAAAAATCCTTATGGTGGGGCTTGTCATCCCAATTGACAGAGAATTCTATGGAGATGAACTTAAATACATTAACAGTTTAATAGATGAATAAAATATTTCATTGTAAATAATTAATCATTTTTATATTAGCATGCAAAAAATATCACAATAATGATATTTAAGTAATATTCTGTACGTTGTTTGACTAATCATGCTAATTAATTACTATAAGAAATATTTACATAAAATAATAAATTATTTCATTTAGAATAAAGCTTCATAAAATTGACTTATGAAGCTTTATTATTTGAATTATGACATTTATACCATTATTTTTTTGCGAGGTAAGACAGATTATGAGCGAATTTCAGCATAATCTTGTTTTTCATTTTCTTGTGCGAAAAAGTGACGCAAAATAAAATTCAGCAAAACACCATATGCAGGCAAGAAGAACAGCATACAAATGGTCAATTTAAACACGTAATCAACCAATGCAATTTCAACCCAATTCTCTGCCATAAATGCGTCAGTACTACGATAAAATGCAATAAAGAAGAAGGCGAGAGTATCGAGTAAATTCCCAAAGAACATTGCTGCACTTGGTGCTACCCACCATTTTTGTTGTTGTCTTAAACGGTTAAAGACAGACACATCCATGATTTGACCTAACACATAAGCCATAAAGCTTGCTGTCGCAATTCTTGCCACCATGATATTAAAATCAGCTAATGAGGCAAAACCTTGCCAACTTCCTTGGAAAAAGAGCGTTGAGATCAGGTAAGAAATCGCTAATGCAGGGATCATGACGGCAGTAATAATGCGTCGAGCCAAAGGCGCACCATAAATACGAACCGTTAAATCTGTTGCCAGAAAAATAAACGGAAAAGTAAAGGCACCCCAAGTGGTATGGAAACCAAAAATGGAAATAGGCAATTGCACAAGATAGTTACTAGAAGTAATTATCAGGATATGGAACAAAGAAAGCCATAACAGCGCCACCGCTTTTTGGCGGGGAGTAAACGTATACATAAATTGTACCTTTTTAGTGATTGGGGTGAGGGAACCCAATAAAACAGTGATTTCTCTCTTAAATGAGAGGATGCGCATAATACGCCTGTTGCGCAACAAAAGCAAAGGTTAGCAGGTATACCTTTGTGCTTAATGTGCCGTGATGTGAACACGAAAGCGAGATATAATGGCGCAATCTGTCAGTGTAAGAAGAATGGTTAATAGAATGAATGCTCAATTTGATGATGCAACTAAAACATTAGATACGCTAGGTCTACGTTGCCCAGAGCCTGTGATGTTAGTGCGTAAAACCATAAGAAATATGGCATTAGGTGAGACGCTTTTAGTGATTGCGGATGATCCCGCCACAGTACGTGATATCCCCGGTTTTTGCCGTTTTATGGAACATGATTTATTAAATCAAGAGACTGAGTCTGCACCTTATCGTTACCTGATCCGTAAAAAAGAGAGCAATCTGTAATTGATTATCGTGCTAAAAAATAACCCAAACCTCAATCATTGAAGTTTGGGTTTTTTAATTTACTTTATTCTTTGCTAGATGATTTCAGCTTTACTCGTAACAGTCTTACGGCATTGGCTGTGACAAGGGCGGTTGCCCCTGAATCTGCAAGTACTGCAACCCAAAGCCCTGTTATTCCTAATAAGCTAGTCACTAAGAACACGGCTTTTAAGCCTAGTGCGATAGTGATGTTTTCACGAATGATTTTGCGTGTTGCACGAGATAACTGAATAATTTCAGGTAAACCTGTTAAACGGTTATGTGTTAATGCTGCATCTGCGGTTTCAAGTGCAACATCAGTGCCACTTCCCATTGCAACACCAATGGTAGCAGCCTTCATTGCTGGCGCATCATTGATACCATCACCGACCATCATGGTGTTATGCGTTTTACTGATTTCCATTACTGAAGTGACTTTATCTTCAGGCAGTAATCCTGCACGGAAATCCATGCCAAGTTTTTTCGCAATTGCCGCAGCTGCTCTTGGATTATCTCCTGTTAGCATCACGGCATTGATGTTCATCTCTTTCAATAATTTCATTGATTCGATGGCATCATTGCGTAAGGTATCTTGCATCGCAATAACACCGATAAGTTGACGCTCTTTTAAGACAACAACAACGGTTTTTCCTTCATCTTCAAGGCGAGCAACCTCTTGTTGCCATTGAGACGATAATGTTGTTGTTTCTGATAATTGAGACGGCGCACTAACAAGAATGTGCTGGCTATTTAAATAACCTTCAATTCCTTTACCCGCTAAGGCTTTACGATCTTCCGCTTCAACAACAAGTACGCCTTGTTCTTGTGCTTTATTGATAATGGCTTTTGCTAATGGGTGATGTGATCCGACTTCTACGGACGAAGCAAAAGTTAGGATTTCTTTTTCATTAAACCCCGTTTCAGCAACAACATCTGTCACTTGAGGTTTCCCTTCAGTCAATGTACCGGTTTTATCGAGAGCGATGGTATTAACGGTGCCTAATTGCTCTAACGCTGCCCCCCCTTTAATTAATGCACCACGTTTTGTCGCAGCCGCTAATGCTGAGGTAATGGCGGCAGGCGTTGAGATAACCAATGCACAAGGACAACCAATCAATAACAGCGTTAAGCCACGATAGAACCATGTTTCCCAAGGCTGAGCAAAGAACAGTGGCGGTATAATAATCACTAATGCGGAAAACAGCATAATGGCAGGGGTATAGTAGCGACTAAAGCGGTCAACAAAACGCTCAATTGGCGCTCTACGCTCTTCTGCTTCTTCAATCAGTTGCAAAATACGGTCGATAGCATTTTGCCCTTGCTCAGACACCACTTTCATCTGTACAGATCTATCCACAGATAAACAACCGGCTGCTACTTTTTCGCCTTGTAGACGCTCTACGGGCACCGATTCACCCGTTAATGCACTTTCATCAAAGCTTGCAAATGCACTGACTAATTCCGCATCTGTCGGCAAACGTGAACCCGGTGCAATTTCAATAATGTCGCCTGGACGTAATTGCGCCGCAGGGATCGTTTGTTTTTTACCATCTTTAACTAATGTTGCTTCTTCTGGCACTAATGCCATTAATGCGCTTACACCTCGACGAGCACGTCCTGCGGCGTAAGACTCTAGCATTTCACCAATCATAAACAGCAAAATAACCATTGCTGCTTCTTCGGTAGCATTAATAAATAGAGCGCCAATTGCGGCAACACTCATCAATGTTTCTATGGCGAAAGGCGTACCACTGCGAATAAGTTGTAAGGACTTCTTCACAATGGGGAATAAACCAATCAAGGTTGTCGCAATAAAGGCTGCTCGACCTGCTTGAGGATCAATAAATTCAGCACCCCAGCTAATCGCCATTAAAATCGCAAGCACAATAACAAATGCGCTTTCTTTTAATAGGCTTTGCTTAACGGGTTTTTTAGATTCAGGTGATGAGAGGTCGAACAGTTCAAAACCCGCACTTTTTACTGCGCTAATCACATTGGTGCGCAAATCACTATCAGCATCAACAACCAGTTTTTCGGTGGCAAAAAGAATTTTGGCTTGTTTAACGCCAGCGACTTTTAGTACAGCGGTTTCAATTTTTTGTGCGCAACTTGGGCAATCCATACCTTGCACTTTCCAGCTAAAGCGCTGTTGTGCAACCTTTTCTGGCTCTATATTAGAAACTGGGGCGTTGATATCACAGCTTCCATGAGCATGATTGTGCCCATCATGGCTATGATCGTGAGCATCATGATTATGTTGGTGGGAGTGCTCGTGGTGATGCTCATCTTCGCATTCAGGATCACTTTTATCTATTTTGGTGTGCGAATGTCCACTTTCAGTATGTGAGTGCGTACTATTCTCTGAGTGACCTGAACAGCATTGAGAGCTTGAGCAGCAAGCATCGGTATGTTTATGATTATCGTGTTGATGAGCATGTTTAGTCATAACTGGCTCTCCTTGTTCAACAAAGTAAAGTTTAAATTCATTTATCTGATAAGTACTTTACAGCTTGGAGTAGAGTCCAGAGTCAAGATACCAAAGGCATATTCATTGGCAAAAAGTGCGAATTAGGTCAAAAAATTAACCCCTTATTCTATGTTTGTAAAAACAAGGGGTTAATGGAGTCTAAAGGAATAAAGCTCTGACGATGAAGAAATGCCCAATAAAATAACAGGCACTGACAAGCCCTTTAGAAGCTGAAAATGAGAAGCGGAAGCGGTTGATTAGCCATATAGAGTAAGCGATTACTAACAATAATGAGCCTATCATTACTGATAAGTTATAATCATTGCTTAAGTAGAAGAATTTTTCGCCAGCAATCCAAAACATAGCAAATGCGGCTAATAAAGTTAGAGAGGCTGGAATGGCTAATTTATCAAGCTTAGTCCAAACAATGGCTAAAATGATAATGAAAGCAAGAATAACGAACCCAAGTAAAGGAAGATAGAAAGAGAGTTGGAGTGGTAGTAAAAAACTCACCATATAAAGTATGTAGCTTAGAAAAACCAAGGCAAAAGATGGTAGTAAATACTTACCATCAAACATTCTTAAAATATCAGAAAGTAGTGTCGCTAATAATGCACCTACAATAAGGTAGCTATTAATACTGTGTTCAGGAACTTGCCATGCCCAAAGTAATAAAAGAAGTAGCGTGATGGGACGGAATAACCATCGTTGCCAATTAGGACCTCGATATGCGGCATCGATATAAAGCCATCCTGAGAATAATACGGCGAGAAAAGGCCAACTCATAATATCTTCCTTATATTCAGAACTGTTTTATTATTCATAACAGAAAGATTAATTTAAGAATAGCGGTTAATGACGAAACTGATGGACTTATTAAAATAATATAAAGCACACTGTTTTTTTAATCCATATAACGATAGGAATTAATGTAATGAATAAAGCGGCTATTTTAGGAATTGCGGTACTGATCGTTATTATAGCGTCAGCAACTTATCGTTTCTTCGAACAAAGAAAACAGCGAATAAGTGATGATAATTCACCCGTTATACTCTATATGGTCGAAGTGATTGATAAAAAAGAAGTGGCGGCAAATGAACGACGCTCAAGAGAAAATGATGTAACTGGTCCAGAAATAACACATTATTATCAAGTTACGTTTCGTTTAACCACTGACTCTCGTAAAGATTTAGTGTTAAAGGTTGATAAATCTGCTTATCAAAATATTGAGCCTGAAATGAAAGGGCGTTTGTTTATGCAGGGGAGTCGTTTTGTAACGTTTGAAACAGATATGCCAAGTAATGAGCAAAATAATAAATAAGATAATTTATTCATAAAGTTGGCAACCTCTGGGGTTAATATTGACCCCAGATAATTGCGAGGATATAACAATATTTACGGCTATTGTTTGGTCTTATTTTTCTGTTTTTCTTCGTATTCTTTTCGTAATTCTTTTTGTATTTTTAATAGCTCAAAGATCCCAAAGAAGAAAATACGAAATTGTAATGCCGTTGATGGTTTTTGATCTTTAGGTTGTCCTGCTTTATACATTACGATTTGTAATCCATGCATAATTACCATAAAAATCAATGCAATATCCATAAAGTATTTTAAAGGTTTAGGAAACGGGGAAATAATATTTAAAAACAGAAAACCCCAAACACCGACCATTAAAAATCGGCCAAAAAAGATTAACATAGCAGCTCCATAAAAAATTAAGCAGATAAATTGCGAATATAAAGGCGATACGCGACTTGCCCCGCGATCTTCTCTCTATGCAATGTCCAATGAGTCGGGATCGTATAAGTCTGCGCTTTAATTTCTTCCTCAATATAAATATAGCAATCTTGCGCTAACCAACCGTTATTTTCTAATAACTGAATAGTGTCTGACAACATGCCTTTATGAAAAGGAGGATCTAAAAAAACGACGTTATAAGGTGAACCTTGCTTGGCGAGATATGACAATGCACTGTCTTGAATGACATGCCCATTTTCTGCATTAAGTAAGGTTAAGTTTGCGGTGATTTGTTGGGCAACTGCACGTTCATATTCGATAAACGTGGTTTCACGAGCATAGCGAGAAAGAGCTTCAATGCCTAAACCACCGCTTCCTGCAAAACAGTCTAGACAACGGGCGTCTTGGATAACAGGCATTAGCCAATTAAAGAGTGTTTCTTTCACTCTATCCGTTGTTGGTCGTAATCCTTGGCTATCAAGAACAGGAAGTTTACGACCACGCCATTTTCCCCCAATTATTCTGATTTGTCCCATTGGGGCTTTTTGTGGTTTTTTGGCCATATTATTTTGATTTATATCGTTTAAACGTGAGTTTTGATGTGTCTTTTGGGATAAGGAATTCGTGTCAGTTGTTATCTCGATGACTTCCCTTGATTTAATCCGCAATAATTTACCATAAAATTCGTATAAAAGATGCGTTTATCTATGATCAAATGATAGACTTCATTATTATTTTCAATATCGTCAATGTAATCGCGCCATGATTTAGTGCGAGGAGTTTAGTAGCTAATGGCAAAAGAAAAAAAAGGTTTTTTCTCGTGGCTCGGTTTTG
>JAEYFY010000401.1 GCA_023454395.1 Pseudomonadota bacterium | reverse complement strand
ACTTATTTTTAGCAAAGTAAATCAATTGACAGGTGGTCAACAAGCGATTTTCCCAGTTACAATAGAAGATATATGAATGTTATCACCCGTCGGGCTTTTGGTCATTCACCAAATCACACTCCCGGCTAACTCTGCAACAGGAATTTTTATTATGGCAAAGCAGCCTGAAGAGTGGCATTACCTCAATCCTGAATTTGACGATACCTCGTCAGAAGAGGAAGAAGAGGACGAAATTATCTGGGTCAGCAAAAGCGAAATTAAACGTGATGCTGAAGCACTCAAAAAACTGGGTACTGAATTAGTTGAATTAAGTGCACAAGAATTAGAACGTGTACCATTAGATGAGAAATTATTATCCTCTATTCAATTAGCACAGAAAGTACAGCGTGAAGCACGCCGCCGCCAAATTCAGTATATTGGAAAACTACTGCGCAATGTGGACGAAGATCCGATCCGCCAAGCGCTTGATAAACTAAAAAACCGCCACAACCAACAGATCTTAGTGTTACATAAACTTGAAGATCTACGGATTCGCCTTGTTGAAGGTGGCAATGAAGTAATTGAAGAAGTCGTTGCGCTTTATCCAATGGCTGATCGCCAACAATTACGCACACTTATCCGTAATACGAAAAAAGAAAAAGAAGCGAATAAACCGCCAAAATCATTCCGCTTACTATTTCAATATCTAAAAGATTTATCAGAATCAGCATAAAACCTGATCATCCTGAAAACGCAGTGTCAATTCAGCCTCACTGCGATTTTCAGGGCGTATTTTCTACTCTGAATTACTTTTGTGTTTTATGTTCACAATGAAAGCTTAAAACGTCTTTACCAAGCTCCCTTTGTGCTTCTTGCATCAATTCCACCAAAGGTTGAAAATCACGGGAATGGTGCGGTAAATGTTTGAAAACAATACTGACCGGCAATTCTATTCCACCCACTAACGCATCCCATAGTGCATCTAGGTTATCGCCAAATTTATCATCTAACTGAAATTGCTGTGCAAATTCGTGATAAAAGGCGTCTCTATCTGCCAGTGTTTTAAAATTGAAGATAACCTGTTTCATTAAGGTGCAACCTTTGTCATTGTACGATAATGATCAGTGGTAACATAAATCAGCCCATCATTCGAATAGAGTAATCTGTCACTGCCACGACGACCACACTGATAATTTACATCCGCTTCATACCACTGACGTCCAGCTTCTTTTGGTAACTGTTTTTCACGATCCATAAAACGATCGCCACCAATTGCTCTTCCCGGTAAAACTTCACATAAGTTACCTTCTTTCGCATTCCAGCCTTGCTCTCTAGCCTGTTTTTTAGTGAGATAAAAATCTGGCAACTGTTGATGACGTTGCAAATAGTTAGCTACTGCATTGGCTTGTGTTTTCTCATCAATGGATAGTGGAATTTGTGCGGGTTTATTGGTGTTATTACTTGGTGATGTCGGAATAGGCGCTAAGGATGAAGACGTTGGCGCTTTGGTTTCAGGCAATAAACCTTTATAAAGAACACCAAATAAAACCGCAATAACAATAATAACTGGTAATAAACGTTTACCCATAAATTAGCACCTTTACTGTCGCTGAGATAAAAAACTCCATCAAAAGATGGAGTTCAATAGATACTTACAAATAACGATAGCGATAATTAAGCTGTACCGCCTACGGTGATCTTATCAAGCTTCAACGTTGGTTGACCTACACCAACAGGCAGGCTTTGTCCTTCTTTACCACAAACGCCAACCCCTTTATCTAAAGCGAGATCATTACCTACCATAGAAACCTGTTGCATGGCCTCAATACCTGAACCAATCAGCGTTGCCCCTTTAATTGGTTTAGTTATTTTTCCATTCTCGATTAAATAAGCTTCTGAGGTTGAAAAAACAAATTTACCCGATGTGATATCAACCTGACCACCACCAAAGTTTGGCGCGTAAATACCGCGATCAACACTAGCAATAATCTCTTCTGGTGAAGACTTACCGGCTAACATGTAAGTGTTTGTCATACGAGGCATAGGAAGATGCGCATAAGACTCACGACGACCATTTCCCGTTGGCGCAACCCCCATCAAACGTGCGTTCATCTTATCTTGCATATAGCCTTTTAAGATGCCGTTTTCGATTAAGACATTGTATTGACCTGGGACACCTTCGTCATCAATAGCCACAGAGCCACGGCGACCTTCAATGGTGCCATCATCAACAATCGTACAAAGCTCCGAAGTGACTTTCTCACCAAGACGACCTGAAAATACAGAGGTTTCACGACGGTTAAAATCGCCTTCTAAACCATGCCCCACGGCTTCATGCAACAACACTCCCGGCCAGCCTGCACCTAATACCACAGGCATTGTTCCCGCAGGTGCCGCAATTGCAGATAAATTCACCAACGCCATACGCACCGCTTCACGTGCATAAGTGATAGCGTGGCTTTCACCATCGACTTTAATGAGGAAGTAATCATAACCAAAACGACCACCGCCACCACTTGCGCCACGCTCACGTTTGCCATCTTCTTCCACCAGCACACTCACTGAAAGGCGAACTAAAGGACGCACATCGGCGGCTAACGTGCCATCGGTTGCAGCAACAAGCACATGCTCATAAACACCAGTTAATGACGCATTAACTTGTTTAACGCGTTTATCTTCAGCGCGAGCAGCTTTATCTACCTCATGCAATAGCGCAATTTTCTCTTCACGAGAGAGGCTCTGTAGAGGATCGTTTAAGCTGTATAGCGGAGAATGTTGAATAGCACCTAAAGTATGGATACGACCATTACCTTTAGCCTGAACAATACTTCGTGCAGCATGAGCACTTTGATTAAGTGCATTAAGCGTTAGTTGGTCGGCATAAGCAAAGCCGGTTTTTTCACCGTAAATTGCCCTAACACCAACACCTTGATCAATATTGTAAGAGCCATCTTTAATAATCTGATCGTCGAGAACCCACGCCTCGTGATAACTTGACTGAAAATAAAGATCACCATAATCAATTTGACGCTGTGCAAGCTGCTCTAGTGTTGATGCTAAATCATCTAAACTAAGTTTGTTTGCTTCCAACAGACTTTCGCTGACAACAGCTAAACTCATAA
>JAEYFY010000387.1 GCA_023454395.1 Pseudomonadota bacterium | reverse complement strand
CTTCTTCTGCTTGACGACGTGTCTTATTGATTAATTTGATTGCGCAGAATATAGCAAATGCAACAATGGCAAAGTCAAAAACAGTTTGAATGAACATACCATAATTTAGTACAACAGCAGGCACATCTCCACTTGCATCTCTTAATACAAGGCTAAACTGTTTAAAATCAATACCACCGATTAATAATCCTAATGGTGGCATGATAATATCAGCAACTAAAGATGAAACAATCTTACCGAAAGCTGCACCGATGATGACACCGACTGCCATATCAACAACGTTGCCTTTCATGGCAAATTCACGAAACTCTTTAAAAAAAGACATAACCACCCCTTATTTATCTCAATATAGATTTATTATGTAAAAATATAGTATCTAACATGATGATAATAATAGACCACTATAAGTAACAATCACTATTATTCTTATTTCTACGTAATCTTTATAAGAAAAATGGACTTGGCTGGAAAAGTTTTTCAACTTCAGGAACATATTTTTTATCAGTGATAAACATAATGACATGATCACCCTGTTCTATGGAGTGACTTGCGTTCGCAATAATAACATCTTGCTCTCTAACAATTGCACCAATGATGGTTCCTGGTGGTAGCTTTATATCTTGTATACGGCGACCAACAACTTTTGATGTATTTTCATCACCATGTGCAACGGCTTCGATCGCTTCTGCAACACCCCGTCGTAATGATGAAACGCTAACAATATCAGCTTTACGAACATGACCTAAAAGTGCAGAAATAGTTGCTTGTTGTGGCGATATTGCAATATCAATAACCCCACCTTGGACTAAATCAACATAAGCGCTACGCTGAATAAGTACCATTGCTTTTTTAGCACCCATTCTTTTTGCCAGCATCGCTGACATAATATTGGCTTCATCATCATTAGTCAGTGCGATAAAGACATCAATTTGTTCAATATGTTCTTCAGCAAGAAGCTCTTGATCTGATGCATCACCATAAAAAACGATGGTGTCATGGAGTAACTCCGCCAGTTCTGTGGCTCGTTGCTGATTATGTTCAATAAGTTTGACGCTATAATCTTTTTCTAATCTAGCCGCTAAACCGGCACCGACATTACCACCACCAACAATCATAATGCGTTTATAAGGTTTTTCTAATCGTTGTAATTCGCTCATTACCGCACGAATATGCTGAGATGCAACGACAAAGAAAACTTCATCTCCAGCTTCAATAATTGTGGAACCTTGAGGTCGGATAGGCCTGTCTTGACGAAAAATTGCAGCAACACGCGTATCGATATGTGGCATATGATCACGTAATGTTGATAACGCATTTCCAACGAGAGAACCACCGTAATACGCTTTTACCGCAACAATACTGACTTGACCATCAGCAAAATTAACAACTTGTAAGGCACCTGGGTATTGGATCAATTTATAAATATAATCAATAACCAAATGCTCTGGTGAAATTAAATAATCAATGGGAATAGCTTCTGGGAGAAAGAGTTTATCTGCTTCACGAACAAATTCAGAGGCACGGATCCGAGCAACTTTATTGGGCGTATTAAACAGAGTGTAAGCAACTTGGCACGCTATCATATTGGTTTCGTCAGAGTTGGTGACGGCAACCAGCATATCTGCATCTTCTGCACCGGCTTCTCTTAAGATCCTTGGGTGAGATCCATGTCCATTGACTACTCGTAAATCGAATTTATCTTGAAGTTGGCGTAAGCGATCTGCATTCGTGTCAACGACAGTAATATCATTATTCTCCCCGACAAGATTTTCAGCGAGAGTACCACCTACTTGACCAGCGCCTAAGATAATAATTTTCATTGTAATTTCTCAGAATATTCGATTAACAAATAGAAAAGAAACGCAAGATCTGGATGATCTTGCGTTGAAATAGTAGCGTTTTTTAGATCTGATATCATCTTTTATCACAAGATCATATTTTCTTGATCAATGCATAAAAGAAACCATCGCCACCTTTTTCTTCTGGTAAGCATTGGTACTGATAATCACACTGTGCATCTTTTGTTGATGCTAAAAATGCTTCAACTTGCTGTTTATTTTCTTCAGGTAAAATAGAGCAGGTTGCATATACCAACGTACCACTAGATTTTAGGTATGGCCAAATAGCATGAAGGATCTCTTTTTGAATTTGAGCCAATTGCTCAATGTCGTCATTACGACGAAGCCATTTTATATCTGGGTGACGACGGATAACTCCTGTTGCTGAGCATGGTGCATCAAGAAGAACTCGGTCAAACTGCATGCCTGAACACCATTGTTCAGGATAACGACCATCACCACTTTTGACGACTGCATTAAGTTTTAAACGTGTAAGGTTCTCTTGTACACGCTTTAAACGTTGCTCATCTATGTCGATAGCTAATACTTGAGCTTGCGGAGCTATCTCTAAAATATGTGTTGTTTTACCACCGGGTGCTGCACATAAATCAAGGATCTGTTCTTTATTTTCTGGTGCTAATAATTCAGCACAACGTTGAGCAGAACGATCTTGAACGGTTACCCAACCATCAGCAAATCCAGGAAGAAGATTCACGTTGCATGGATTTTCTAAACGGATCGCGAAAGGGTGGCTATCATCAGCAATGGCGGGAATATTTTCATTTTCAAGTAATGTTAAATATTCTTCTCGAGAATGATGACGTTGATTTACACGTAACCACATTGGTGGTTTTTGGTTATTGCCTTCAACAATACTCATCCACTGCTCAGGATAAGCCTGTTTAATACGAGCAAGTAGCCATGATGGATGGAGAAAACGATTTTCACTATTTTGAAAGCGTTCGTTCAGGATATCTTGTTGACGTTGAAATTGACGTAACACACCGTTAATCAATCCTTTTAACTGTGGTTTTTTTAGTGCAACAGCGCCATTTACTGTCTCTGCTAAAGCTGCATGGGCAGGAATACGTGTATAAAGCAGCTGATATAAACCAACCATAATAAGGTAGTGCAAAATACGTTGTTTGCCTTTTAATGGTTTATCCATAAGCTGCTGAATAATCCATTCTAATTGTGGCAATGTACGTAATACGCCAAAGCAGATTTCTTGTAACAAGGGTTTATCTTTGTCTGAAATATTTTTCTGAAGTTCTGGTATGACAGTGCTTAGAGATAAGCCTTGGTCTAATACTTGGTTAATTGCTTTGGCTGCAATGCTACGTAAGTTGTATGACGTTTTCATGATGAGTTAACGTTTAATATTGAGCGCCAGAGATGTATTACATTGGCGTGAAAAAAGGAAAGCCCTGATAATAATGTTAGGTATCAGGGCTTATAATTATTATTGGATGATTTTTCCAGGAGTAAACCAATCTCGCTTGGAGTTTAAGAAATCAGCAGAAGCCATAGGTTTCTTACCCGATGGTTGCAATTCAGTGATATTTAGAATGCCGTTACCTGTCGCAATATAAATACCTGTTTTATCTGCTTTTAATAAGGTTCCTGCGGGTTTATCTGTATTATCCGCTATAGCTTGTGCTTTCCATACTTTTACAGGTTGCTCGTCTAACATGAAAAAGCTCATTGGCCATGGATTGAATGCTCTTATACAACGTTCAATCTGTTCTGCTGATAATGACCAATCAATTTTTGCGTCTTCTTTAGATAATTTTTGTGCGTAATTCGCTAAATTATCATCTTGTTTTTCAGCTTTTATTTTACCTGAGGTAATAAGATCTAACGTAGTTGTTAGCGCTTTAGGCCCCAGTTCTGCAAGTTTTTCATAAAGTGATGCGCTGGTATCTTCATTCGTAATTGGGCATGATGCTTTATACAGCATATCGCCGGTATCTAAACCAACATCCATTTGCATAATTGTGATGCCTGTTTCTTTATCTCCCGCCCACAAAGAGCGTTGAATTGGTGCAGCACCACGCCATTTAGGAAGGAGAGATCCATGCACATTAAGGCAACCTAAACGCGGTATTTCAAGAACGGCTTTAGGTAAAATCATGCCATAAGCGACAACAATCATAATATCTGCTTGTTGTGCTGCTATCCACTCATGGTTCTCTTCTGGTTTTAAAGAGGCTGGTTGATAAACAGGAATATCATGAGTTAACGCCAGTTCTTTAACCGGGCTAATAGTCAGTTTCTTACCTCTTCCTGCGGGTTTATCAGGAGGAGTAAGTACTCCCACCACACGATGTTGAGTTGATAATAATGCAGCTAAATGTCGAGCTGCAAAATCGGGTGTTCCCGCAAAAATAATACGTAATGAATCAGACACGTTTTCTTCCTGTTTCAATTTAACTGTTACTGTCCTGTTTTAGCTCTTTTTTTATCTAGCTTATCGAGTTTTTCAACTTTTTGACGGATGCGTTGGCGTTTTAATGGAGATAAATAATCTACAAATAGCTTGCCAACTAAATGATCCATTTCATGTTGAATACAGATAGCTAATAAATCATTAGCTTCTAACTCAAAAGGTTGACCATTGTAATCAAGGGCTTTTATTTTTACATGCTCTGCACGAGGAATAAAAGCGCGTTGTTCTGGGATAGATAAACAGCCTTCTTCTATGCCTGTATCACCGTCGGCATCAAGAAGTTCTGGATTTATTAATACCAGTCTTTGATCTCTTGTTTCAGAGACATCAATGACGATAATGCGCTGGTGGATATTCACCTGTGTCGCGGCTAAACCGATACCTTCTTCCAAATACATCGTTTCAAACATATCATCGACAATTTTTTGAATTTCGGCATCAACTTTTTCGACTGGCTTTGCAATCGTGCGAAGGCGCTCGTCTGGATAATGTAATACGTGTAACACTGCCATAATTTATTCGGACTGTTTCTAAAATGTGAATAGGATTTAACGTCTATTCTAGACATTTATTGTCTAGATTG
>JAEYFY010000459.1 GCA_023454395.1 Pseudomonadota bacterium | reverse complement strand
TTACGGTGAGATAGTTATCTGTAATAATCATCAGCATTCATTGGATATCAGAGTTTCTTATGCAATACCCCATTAATGAAGTGTTTCAAACCTTACAGGGTGAAGGTGTTTTTACTGGCGTTCCTGCACTTTTTGTTCGATTACAAGGTTGCCCTGTCGGTTGTAGTTGGTGTGATACCAAACATACTTGGGAAAAAGAAGACGATAAAAAAGTTCCTCTTGGCGACATTCCTATTAAAACGCAAGAAAGTGATACGTGGGGAGAAGCCAGCGTCGCTCAGATTTTATCACTTTTCCAACAGCAAGGTTATAGTGCAAAACATGTGGTTATCACGGGAGGCGAGCCTTGCTTATATGATTTACGCTCTTTAACAGAAGGACTAGAGCAAGCTGGTTTTGCCTGTCAGATAGAAACCAGTGGTACTCACGATATTTTATGTAGTGAGAAAACATGGGTGACACTTTCCCCAAAAGTAGGCATGAAAGGGGGATTTACGGTATTACCCAGCGCTATCAATCGCGCTAATGAGATAAAACATCCCGTTGGACGTGCGAAAGATATTGAAGCGTTAGATGCCTTACTGACATTACGCACAGAACACCCTGTACCTGTTGTTGCCTTACAGCCTATTAGTTGTAAAGAGAGTGCGACAGCATTATGTATTAAAACCTGTATTGAACGTAATTGGCGTTTCTCGATGCAAACGCATAAGTATTTAAATATTGCGTGATTGCGTTTTTAATATAAAAAAATCAGCCAATAAAAGGCTGATTTTCTTTTTAGGTGATAACGGTTTAATGTTAAACCCGATTTACTCACCGCGATAAATACATCCTGCTGTACACGTCTCTTTCACCATCACCGCAGATAATAATGGTAATGACGGTTTTACTTGTTGCCAAATCCATTTTGCCAGCACTTCGCTGGTCGGATTTTCTAGCCCTTCAATTTCATTAAGATAGTAGTGATCTAGACGCTCAAGAGTAGGTTTAAATGCGGCTTTTACATCAGCAAAATCAATAAGCCAACCTGAATGCGCATCAACTTCACCTGTTAGTTCTAATCTAACAAGGAAAGAGTGCCCATGAAGACGTCCACATTTGTGGCCTTCAGGAACATGAGGTAAATGGTGGGCAGCTTCAAACTGAAAATCTTTAAAGATGGTGGTTGTCATCAAAACTCTCTTGACTTAATTAGTAAAAAAGAAACAGATAGAACGAACGCTATCAGTGTAGCCGATTTAGCGTATCACGCCTAATCTCCGTTAATCTTAATCACTTATTAGCTTCCTTTATGCTTATCTATTATATCGATAAAGGAAACCAATAAATAAATTTAGCATTTAAGGTTATTAGATAGAGCCAACAGGTCTTTAATTCACCTTCTAGTCGTGAGATACCCTCTCAACATTAGAAATATTATCAAAGAACAATAAAGCACAGATAAGTGCTTCGCTTTTTTAAGGCAGGATAAATGAGCAATCAACCTCCATTATTATCAATGCTTCCATTAACGCCGGAGCAATTGAATAAATTACAGGACGCAACAAAAGATCTCTCAACAGCGCAAATTGCATGGTTATCAGGCTATTTGTGGGGACAACTTAATCCTTCTGTGGTATCCACATCGACAACGGCTACTTCAGTGCAAGTACCAGAGCTAGAAACTATTACATTGATCTCGGCTTCTCAAACGGGTAATGCGCGTCACCTTGCAGAACAGTTGCGAGATAATCTGGTTGCTCACAAATTGAACGTAGAACTCTATTCCGCAGGTGAATATAAGTTTAAGCAGATCCATAAAACCACCACCTTGATCATCATTGCATCGACGCAAGGTGAGGGTGATCCTCCTGAAGAAGCGATAGCTTTTTATAAATACCTGAACTCTAAAAAAGCCGCTGAAATGAAAGAAACGGCTTATGCAGTATTGAGCTTAGGCGATACCTCGTATGAGCATTTCTGTAAGGCAGGAAAAGACTTTGATGAGCGCATAGCACAACTGGGTGCAACACGTTTATTACCAAGAGTTGATGCTGATGTTGAATATCAATCTGTTGCGGATGAATGGATAAAACAGCTTACAGAACTCTTAACAGCAAGAGTGCCGGCACAAAGTACGCAAGTCTTACAACAAACACAGTCAGGCACGACAGATACGGTTAATGCCTCTATCTATCATAGAGATGCGCCTTTTACTGCCACATTACTGACAAATCAAAAAATCACAGGCAGAAATTCAGATAGAGATATTCGCCATATTGAAATCAGCCTTGAAGGCTCTGATCTGCAATATCAACCGGGTGATGCGTTGGGAGTTTGGTTTAATAACTCATCTGAAAAAGTTGATGAACTTATTGCTTTGTTGTGGCTAAAGGGTGATGAACCTGTCACGTTAAAATCTCAAACATTCACCTTAAAAGAAGCGTTACTGCACCATTGTGAGCTAACTCAAAATAGCGCACCTATCGTAAAAGCTTATGCCCAATTGACGCGTCATGAAGATCTATTGTCATTGGTGGCGGATAAAACCAAGCTTCAGCAATATGCAGACAAACACCCTATTAATGAGATGGTACGCCAATATTGCGCTCAACCTACGGCACAAGATTTTGTGGATATTTTACGTCCACTGACTCCTCGCCTTTACTCTATTGCATCGTCACAACAAGAAGTCGAAGACGAAGTACACCTTACTTTAGGGGTTGTACGTTACGACGTTAACTCGCGTGCTTATACCGGCGGAGCCTCTGGTTTTTTAGCTGATGGCTTAAAAGAAGGTGATAGCGTCAATGTTTTTATCGAAAAAAATGCACATTTTCGTCTCCCTGAAGATAACACTGCACCGGTCATTATGATTGGCCCAGGTACAGGCATTGCACCTTTTAGAAGTTTTATGCAGCAGCGCGAAAATGACGCGGCAACAGGTAAAAATTGGTTATTTTTTGGTAATCCTCATTTTGTAGAAGATTTTCTCTATCAAGTGGAATGGCAACGTTATGTCAAAAGCGGCCTGTTAACTCATATCGATTTAGCATGGTCACGAGATCAAGCACATAAAATTTATGTACAAGATAAATTGCGTGAACGTGGCAATGAGATTTGGCAATGGTTACAGCAAGGTGCCTATCTTTATGTCTGTGGTGATGCGTCACGAATGGCAAAAGATGTTGAACAGGCGTTGTTAGATATTGTGATGGAGTATGGCAATAAAAATATTGAAGAAGCAGATGAATACTTAAGTGAGCTACGTCTAGAAAGGCGTTATCAGAGGGATGTCTATTAAATGAAATCACACACTCAAGCGCCCTTAGTGGTTGAAGGGAAACTGGCTGATAGTGAACGCATGAAAAAAGAGAGTCACTTTTTACGCGGCACTATTACAGAAGACTTACAAAATGGTTTAACCGGTGGCTTTGAAGGCGATAACTTTTTGTTAATTCGCTTTCATGGCATGTATCAACAAGATGACAGAGATATTCGAGCAGAACGTGCAGAGCAAATGCTAGAACCTCGCCATGCGATGATGTTACGCTGTCGTTTACCCGGTGGCATTATTTCGCCTAAACAATGGCTTAGCATTGATAAGTTTGCGACGGAAAATACGCTTTATGGCAGTATTCGTATTACTAATCGTCAAACATTTCAATTTCATGGCATTTTAAAAGGCAATGTAAAACCTGCACATCAAATGCTTGCAGCAACAGGACTGGATTCTCTAGCTACTGCGAATGATGTTAACCGTAATGTCCTATGTACTTCAAACCCAGTGCAATCTTCATTACATCAAGAAGCGTATGAGTGGGCGAAAAAAATATCAGAACACTTATTACCTCGCACTCATGCTTATGCGGAAATCTGGTTAGATAAAGAGAAAGTTGCAACTACAGACGAAGAGCCTATTTTGGGGGAAACCTACTTACCACGGAAATTTAAAACCTCAGTGGTGATCCCGCCTCATAATGATGTTGATCTGCATGCGAATGACATGAATTTTATTGCGATTGCTGAAAATGGGCATTTAGTCGGTTTTAATGTGCTTGTAGGGGGCGGTTTAGCCATGACACATGGCGATAAGAATACCTTTCCTCGCTTAGCCAGTGAGTTTGGTTATATCCCGATTGAGAATACATTGGCAATTGCAGAAGCGATTGTGACAACTCAGCGTGACTGGGGAAACCGAACTGAACGCAAAAATGCAAAAACAAAATACACATTAGAACGCGTTGGCGTAGAGACGTTTAAACAAGAAGTTGAACGCCGTTCAGGTGTCACTTTTGAGGCTATTCGACCTTATGAATTTACTCACCGAGGCGATCAAATTGGTTGGTTAAAAGGTGTGGATGATAAATGGCACCTGACTTTATTTATTGAAAGCGGACGGTTGATTGATATGCCTGATGCTCCATTAAAAACAGGTGTCGCTGAAATCGCTAAAATTCATCAAGGCGATTTCCGACTTACTGCCAATCAAAATTTGATTGTGGCAGGTGTGCCTGAGAATGAAAAAGCCAATATTGAAGCAATTGCTCGTCGATATGGTTTGATTAATAGCCAAGTTACATCACTGCGTGAACATGCGATGGCATGTGTTTCTTTTCCAACGTGCCCATTAGCGATGGCAGAAGCTGAGCGCTTTTTACCCTCATTCACCGACACACTTGATAGCTTAATGACAAAACATGGCATCAGTGATGAGCACATTGTTGTGCGCGTAACTGGATGCCCAAATGGCTGTGGTCGAGCAATGCTTGCAGAAGTGGGGCTGGTGGGTAAAGCACCTGATCGCTACAACTTGCATTTAGGGGGGAATCGCATCGGAACACGTATCCCTAGAATGTATCGTGAAAATATTACTTCGCAAGAAATCATCGCAATACTTGATACGCTGATTGGTGAATGGGCGTCTTCTCGCGATAATAATGAAGGTTTCGGCGATTTTCTTATTCGCACTGATGTGGTTAAACCTGTACTGAATTCAGCCATCGATTTTTATGAAGTGCAGGAGGCTGTATGAGTTTATTTCAGCTTGCTTCGCTAAAACAGTTACCTGTTGAAGAGCAGACACATGCTTTGAGCCAGATTAATCAGCAGTTAGAGCAATTAAGCGCCATTGAACGGGTTACTTGGGCATTAGAAAATTTACCTAAAACCTATGTATTAAGCTCTAGTTTTGGTATTCAAGCTGCAGTATGTCTGCATTTAATCACTCAGCAATATTCTGATATCCCTGTGATCTTGACTGATACAGGTTACTTATTTCCTGAAACCTACCAATTTATTGATACGCTGACTCAGCAGTTACAACTTAACTTGAAGATCTATCGAGCTGAAATATCTTCATCTTGGCAAGAAGCGCGTTACGGTAAACTTTGGTTAGAAGGCATTGAAGGTATCGAGCGTTATAATCAGATAAATAAAGTAGAGCCAATGGAAAGAGCTTTACGTGAATTACAGGCTCAAACATGGTTTGCAGGTCTTCGTCGTCAGCAATCTAAAAGCCGTGAACATTTGCCTGTGCTTTCAATCGCAAAAGGGATCTTTAAGTTTCTACCTATCGTTGATTGGGATAATAAGAAAATTTATCAATATCTTAAAGAAAACGACTTACCTTATCACCCTTTATGGGAGCAAGGTTATCTCTCTGTGGGAGATACTCATACAACCCGAAAATGGGAAGAGGGTATGAGTGAAGAAGAAACACGATTTTTTGGCTTAAAACGTGAGTGTGGATTACACGAATAACGTCATTAACTACCAATAAGTAATGAGGGTAATAGAGCTTATCTATTGCCCTTTTTGTCGTATTTAAAATTATAACTGTTTGAAAATATTTTGTTTTTCCTTATTCCTTTCTGTTCCATCACATAGCTTTTTGTCATTTCATAACCCCTAAAGCAACTTTTATAGTCGTTAGTTATAAAGTGAACAACGAAGGTGAAATGCGCGTATGGATTACCTACCCTTATTTGTGGAATTAAAAGAACGCCCAGTGTTATTGGTTGGTGGTGGTCATGTTGCTGCGCGTAAAGCTTTGCTGTTGTTGAGAGCTGGCGCTCGCTTAAGAGTGATTGCACCTCAGTTGTGTGATGAATTACATCTAGCTTATCAACAAGAAAAAATTGAATGGGTATCAGCCAAATATCAATCTGAACATCTATTAGGAATGATGCTTGTGATTGTGGCAACGGATGACAGTGTGCTTAATCAGCAAGTTTATCTTGATGCACAAGCGCGGCATATTTTTGTCAATGTTGTGGATTCACAACCTCAATGCTCATTTATTTTTCCTGCCATTATCGATAGAAATCCCATTTTGATTGCTATCTCATCGGCTGGGAAAGCCCCTGTTTTAGTGCGAATGATACGTGAAAAACTAGAAGCGTTATTGCCAAACTCATTAGGCGCAATGGCAACAATTGCCGGAAAATGGCGCAATAAAGTGAAGCAGCAATTAGGCTCGTTTCAAGCGCGTTGCCGTTTTTGGGAGCGAGCGTTTAGTGGCAAATTTGCCGCTTTAGTGGCGAGTGATCAACTGGCACAAGCAGAAGCCTTGCTTGCACAACAATTGACACAAAAAGAGATCCAACAAGGTGAATTAGCATTAGTTGGGGCAGGTCCCGGTGACGCAGGATTATTAACGCTGCGCGGTTTGCAGGTTATTCAACAAGCGGAAGTTGTGCTCTATGACAGTTTAGTGAGTCCAGAGGTTTTAGAGCTTGTTCGTCGTGATGCTGACACTATTTGTGTAGGTAAAAGAGCGGGACACCATAGCGTTTCTCAAGAAGAAACGAATGCGCTGATCGTGAAATATGCGCAACTTGGTAAACGCGTTGTCCGATTAAAAGGCGGTGATCCCTTTATTTTTGGGCGAGGTGGCGAAGAATTAGAGGTTGCAGTACAACATGGCATTTCATTCCAAGTGATACCAGGGGTTACTGCGGCAAGTGGCGCAAGTGCATACGCGGGTATTCCATTAACGCATCGTCAATATGCACAAAGCGTTACCTTTATGACAGGGCATTGTAAACCTGACGGAATAGAGCCTGATTGGGCTTCATTAGCGCAGGCGAATCATACGTTAGCTATTTATATGGGAACAACAAAAGCCGAGCTTATTAGCCAACGATTAATTGAGTTGGGGCGATCGCCTTTAACGCCAATTGCTGTCATTAGTTGTGGTACACGCCATGATCAACAAGTTTTCACGGGAAATCTAACGCAACTCGCACAATTAGCAGAAAAAGCACCAACTCCGGCTTTACTGATTGTAGGAGAAGTTGCCGCATTACATCACCAACTGGCGTGGTTTGGCGATAGACAATCCCAATCAGCATCACCAATCCACTCACCTTTGGTTCATTTTGCCTAAAACGAGGTTGTTATGAATGAAACACAATTAACCCATCTTCAGCAATTAGAAGCAGAAAGTATTTATATTCTGCGTGAAGTTGTCGCTGAATTTGAAAATCCCGTCATGCTTTATTCAATAGGCAAAGATTCCTCGGTGATGTTGCATTTAGCGCGTAAAGCGTTTTATCCCGCTAAATTACCTTTTCCTTTGTTGCATGTTGATACTGGCTGGAAATTTCGAGAAATGTATGAGTTTCGAGATAAAACGGCTAAAGAATACGGTTTTGATCTTAAAGTCTATCGTAATCCACAAGGTGCAGAACTTGGCATTAACCCGTTTATTCATGGTAGTGCCAAACACACGGATATCATGAAAACAGAAGGGCTAAAGCAAGCCTTAGACAAATATGGCTTTGATGCGGCATTTGGCGGTGCGCGCCGTGATGAAGAAAAATCACGCGCCAAAGAGCGTATTTATTCATTTAGAGATAGAAAGCATCGCTGGGATCCGAAAAACCAACGACCTGAATTATGGAAAAACTATAACGGACAGATTAATAAAGGTGAAAGTATTCGTGTATTTCCGCTATCTAACTGGACAGAACTCGATATTTGGCAATATATCTATTTAGAGAATATCGACATAGTTCCTCTCTATTTTGCCAAAAATAGACCGGTTATTGAACGTGATGGCACCTTAATTATGGTAGATGACGACAGAATTGATCTAAAACCGGGTGAAGTGATCACACAGCAAAAAGTGAGATTTAGAACATTGGGGTGCTGGCCATTAACGGGGGCTATACCTTCACAAGCAGAAACTCTACCCGCCATTATTGAAGAAATGCTGATTTCCACCAGCAGCGAACGACAAGGGCGTTTAATTGACAGTGATCAGTCTGCCTCCATGGAACTGAAAAAGCGCCAAGGTTATTTTTAATCGGAGGAAATATGGGACTTTTAGCCGTAAAAACGAATCAACTTGTCGCGGGTGAAATCGCACAACAAGGCGGTGTAGATAGCTATCTTAAAACTCAACAGAATAAAGGATTACTGCGATTTTTAACCTGTGGAAATGTCGATGATGGAAAAAGTACATTAATAGGGCGTTTACTTCATGACACAAGGCAGATCTATGAAGATCAGCTTTCTACATTACAAAATGAAAGTAAAAAGATCGGTACTCAAGGTGAAAAGCTCGATCTTGCTTTGCTGGTGGATGGATTAGCCGCAGAAAGAGAGCAGGGGATCACGATTGATGTTGCTTACCGCTATTTTTCAACGTCAAAACGTAAGTTTATTATTGCTGATACACCAGGGCATGCTCAATATACTCGCAACATGGCGACAGGTGCATCAACAAGTTCACTTTCTATTCTGTTGATCGATGCTCGAAAAGGTGTACAAGAGCAAACAAGGCGACACAGTTTTATCAGCACGCTCCTTGGTATTCGCCATTTGATCGTCGCGATCAATAAAATGGATCTGGTGGATTATCAACAAGCAATATTTGATTCGATCCAACAAGATTATCTTAAATTTGCCGATCAACTCCCGACAGATCTCACGATTGAATTTGTCCCTATTTCCGCCCTTGATGGTGACAATGTGGTTTCGCCCTCATTGAATATGCCTTGGTATCAAGGAAAAACATTGCTTTCATTATTGGAAGATGCGCCAGTTAAGTTAGGCTCTAAGTCTCAATCACTGCGTTTCCCTGTGCAATATGTAAATCGTCCAGATTTAGATTTTAGAGGATACAGCGGTACGGTGTCTTCAGGCGTGCTTTATCAAGGGCAACAAATCAAAATATTACCTTCAGGAAAACATACAACAATCAAACGTATTGTTACTTTTGATGGTGATTTAACGCAAGCTAAAGCAGGGCAAGCAATCACACTGGTTCTGGCAGATGAAATTGATATCAGTCGTGGGGATATTATCGTTGATGATAATGATACAACTGCCAATATTAGCACTCATGCGTTAATTGATGTGGTGTGGATGTCAGAGCAGCCTTTAGTACAAGGTCATACTCTGGATATCAAAATTGCAGGTAAAAAAAGCCGCGCCAAAATAGAGAATATTCATTATCAAGTGGATGTAAATAAACTCACTCAACAAGTCACAGATAACTTAAGTTTAAATGCGATTGGTAGTGTTGAAGTTTCATTTGAAGAGCCTTTGGTGCTGGATAGCTATCAAGTTAATGCTGATACCGGAGGATTAATACTGATTGATCGACTAAGCAATGTCACCGTAGGCGCTGGGCTTATTCGAGAAACGAGAGATAACGCGATACAAACGATGACGCAATACGATGCTTTTGAAGTCGAATTAAACCAACTTATCCGTCGCCACTTTCCCCATTGGGGCGCGAGGGATCTTCTTGGAGGAAAATAGTGGTGATAAGCAACGATATTGTTTGGCATCCTCATAAAATTGGATTAAATGAACGCGAATCACAACAAGCACACAAAGGATGTGTGCTTTGGTTTACTGGGTTATCTGGCTCCGGTAAATCCACACTTGCCGATGCACTAGAACAAGCGCTTTATCAGTATTCACAAAAGCATTCGCCTATTCATAGCTATTTATTAGATGGGGATAACTTACGCCATGGATTGTGTAATGATCTTGGATTTAGTGCCGAAGATAGGCACGAGAATATTCGCCGTGTAGGGGAAGTGGCTAAATTGATGGTCGATGCGGGGCTTCTTGTCTTAACGGCTTTTATCTCTCCTTACCAAAAAGACAGACAACAAGTGAGAGGACGCTTTGAGCAAGGAAGATTTATTGAGATCTTTGTTGATACTCCCCTTTCTATTTGTGAAGCCCGTGATCCGAAAGGGCTTTATCAAAAAGCAAGACGTGGTGAGATAACGCAATTTTCAGGTATAGATTCGCCCTATGAACAGCCCATTGATCCTGAATTACATTTAGACGGTACACTTTCTATAAATGAACTAACCCAACAAATCCTCGCATATCTACGGCAAAACCAAATTTACCGTTAATTTTATGATGACATTAAATTATCTTTACACAAACCACCCATAAAAAGGGGGAATGTGTAGAGATAATGTATGTAATTAGAGTAAAAACGCTTATTTCGGCATACCATTTCTAATGCAACTCATGCTTTAATTGAGCATTCACTTATTGATAAAGTAACCCCATAGCACTTCATCTTAATAAGAAAAAATCACACCTTAGTCTGAATTTTATAGAAGTTACCCACGTTTATAGTGAGGAGAAGAGGAATAATAATGTAATATATTCCAGCACTTTTGTGGCGTCTGTTGTTGAGTTGTGGGATGATTAGCCCATTAATCTTGGGGGTGGTAATGGGGAAATTAACAGTCTTACTTCTGATTTTACTTGGTTGGCTACAATATTCATTGTGGTTAGGTAAAAATGGTATCCATGAT
>JAEYFY010000268.1 GCA_023454395.1 Pseudomonadota bacterium | reverse complement strand
GTGGCAATAAAAAACTGGCTGAAATATTAAAGAAATTGAAATAAGGAATTGCAGATATGTACTCAACTATCGAACAAGCGAATGAAGCAGTTATCGAACGTATCCGTGAAGCCCGTCCTCACTGGTGCGATGTTAGCTTAGCAAAAGAAGTTGTTCCTACTTTAGAGACAGGTAAAAAATTACTTCACGCAGGTCCACCAGTAACTTGGGGTGAAATGAGTGGCCCTGTTCGCGGTGCATGTATCGGTGCTTCTTTATTTGAAGGCTGGGCAGAAACTGAAGAACAAGCATTGGCAATGTTAGAAGCGGGTGAAATTGAGTTTATTCCTTGCCATAACGTGAATGCAGTAGGTCCAATGGGCGGCATTACTTCTGCGCATATGCCAATGCTGGTTATCAAAAACCACATTCATGGTAACTACGCTTACTGCAACATGAACGAAGGTATCGGTAAAGTAATGCGCTTTGGTGCTTACGGTCCAGATGTGCAAGAGCGTTTACATTGGATGCAAAATAGCTTAGCACCAGTATTAAAAGCAGCGATTGCAACGTTTGAAAACGGTATCGATCTGACGGCAATTATGGGGCAAGCCATTACGATGGGTGATGAATTCCACCAACGTAATATCGCTGCATCTGCGCTGTTATTGCGCCAGCTTGCACCAGTACTAGGCACTTTAGATTTTGAAGAAGCTGAAATCACCAAAGTGACTAAATTCCTGAGCATTACAGACCAATTCTTCCTGAACTTAGCCATGGCTTACTGTAAAGCTGCGATGGATGCGGGCGCTCAAATCAAGCAAGGTACTATCGTCACTGTAATGACACGTAATGGTAGTAACTTTGGTATTAAAATCAGCGGAATGGGTGACCAATGGTTCACTGCTCCAGTAAATACACCGCAAGGTCTGTTCTTCTCTGGCTTTAGCCAAGCAGATGCAAACCCAGATATCGGTGACAGTGCAATCACTGAAACATTCGGTATTGGTGGCGCAGCAATGGTTGCCGCTCCTGGTGTAACACGCTTTGTAGGTGCATCTGGTGGTATGGATGCGGCGCGTGAAGTGACTGAAGAAATGGCAGAGATCTATCTTGCTCGTAACATGATGTTGCAAATTCCAACTTGGGATTTCCAAGGTGCATGTTTAGGTTTAGATGCTCGCCGTGTGGTTGAAACGGGTATCACCCCGCTGATTAACACCGGTATTGCGCATAAAGAGCCGGGTGTTGGCCAGATTGGTGCGGGTACTGTACGAGCGCCTTTAGGTTGCTTTGAAAAAGCGATTGTTGCACTTGCTGAAGAGCTAGGTATCGACGCTTAATCTCGTTTTCTAACGGCAAAGCACAGCAATAAAGGGGGCATTATGCAAATTCAAGCACTTCAAACCAGCCAGCATATCACTGATTTTGAAGGTGAGATTAAATGTGTGGGCATTTATGACCATGCTTTGAATTTCATTTGTCCTCAACAACGCTTAATGACTTTTCATCGTGAAGGAAAAGGATTAAGCCCGATGGGATGGTTACTGAAACAAGATGATTTTGATTATTTTGCAAAACAGTGCCATCCCTCGATTGTGATGGATATTAAAAATCATCAAGCAACGCTCGCAAATAAGCTCATATTGATCGCAGGTCAAAATGAGAATTTGCGTTTACAGGATAAAGCGAATTTAGATTTGCGTTGGTTAGAAAGTTTTTTTTCTCTGTTGTCTCCCTCGATTGCAACGGGGTTATACGGCTCTTTGAAAAATTACCGTCAAATCGCGCAACTTAGTGAAATAAAGTTATTAACTAAGCTGTTTCATAATCAGCTATTAGGCAATGCTGTTAACTGGGCTATTTTTACAGGGAAAGGCCCCGGATTAACGCCAAGTTCAGATGATATGCTGGTGGGTATGTTATTTGCACATTATTTAGCGGAGCCAGAAAATAGACTTAATAATTTTTTTAATAACACACCGCCTTTATCTGAATTGACCACCATTGTCAGTAAGCATTATTTGGAATATGCCACACAGGGAATATTTTCTACCTATCTCATTCAACTAGGTAAAAAAATAAAGAATAAAGAGATTATTTTTAAGGATATGTTGGAAATACTCTCTATTGGTCATCATTCCGGCGCGGATACCTTACTGGGATTATGGATTGGTTACCAAGTTAAAAAACAACAACAAAATATTGATTAAATTTTTTTAATAAAAGAATTTATATAAACATTCGGATACGGATAATTATGAAAACAATTGTTATTGCTTTAGGCGGAAATGCATTATTGCAACGCGGAGAAGTTTTGTCTGCTGAAAATCAATATAAAAATATTGAATTGATGTCAGAGACAATTAATAAATTAGCTAAAGAGTATCGTGTTGTATTAGTACATGGTAATGGGCCTCAAGTTGGATTACTTGCACTGCAAAACCTTGCATATCAAGATGTTCCTGCATATCCATTGGATATTTTAGTCGCAGAAAGCCAAGGTATGATTGGCTATATGATGATGCAGAAAATTAATCAAAATCATCCTGAACAAGCTATTACAACGGTAATGACTCGAGTTTCAGTTGATATTAATGATGAAGCATTTAACGATCCAAGTAAATTTATCGGCCCTATTTATGATGAAGCTGATAAAGCAGAGTTAATTGCGAAGTATCAATGGACATTTAAACAAGATGGTAAACATTATCGTCGTGTAGTGCCATCACCAACACCGAAAAAGATTATTGATATCGAGGCAGTAAGACTTTTATTAGATAAAGGTCATATTGTTATTTGTGGTGGCGGTGGCGGTATTCCTGTCAACAATTCAAATAATGAGTTTATTGGTAGTGAAGCTGTTATTGATAAAGATTTAACTGCGGCTTTAATTTCTCGTGAATTAAATGCAGAGCACTTTGTTATTTTAACAGAGGCGGATGCTATTTATAAAAATTGGGGTACACCAGAACAAGCTGCAATTCGTGAAGCAACACCAGAAGAACTTGCACCAATGGCTGTCGCTGATGGCGCAATGGGACCAAAAATTATGGCAGTGAGTGATTTTGTTAATGCAACAGGGCAACAAGCTCATATTGGTGCATTACAGAATATTCAACAAGTTATTGAAGGTCAGTCTGGCACTTTAATTTATAAGTCTTAATAAAAATGCTTTCAGGAGCGTCATTATGAACGATGCACAAGTCAATGAGAAAGGCAAAGTCCCTTATTGGGTCAAACTGACCATTATCTTCTTCTTTGGTTGGATTGCGCTGTATGGTAGCCGTGCTATTGTTGGTCCTTTAATGGTAAATATTGGTGCTGAGTTTGATCTATCCAAAGCTCAACTTGGCTCCATCATGAGTATTTTCTTTATCGGATATACTGCACTAAATATTCCATCAGGCATGATTGGTGACTATTTAGGTAAGAAAAAAGTATTAGTAACAGGTGTTGTTCTCTTTGGTGGATTCACCATTATTGCGGGTATGATGCCAACTTACGTAACCTTTATGTTTGCATGGGTCATGGTGGGGATATTCCAAGGTTTCTATTATGGTCCTCAGTATGGTTTATCCTCAGAAGCGATACCAAAACATCGTATTACATTAGGTAGTGCGATTATCAATAGTGGTATGGCATTTGGTTTATCGATTGGTTACTACATCTCAAGTATTTCTGTTGGTGAGATGGGAATGAGCTGGCGCGCGCCGTTCTATATCATTGGTGTACCAATTATTATCATTGGTTTGGTTATGTTATGGATCATCAAAGATAAGCCAAAAGCACAACCTGCGGCAGAAAATGGCGCACCAAAACAGAAAGTTAAACTGACATTTAAAGATTTATTTGGTAATCGTAATATCAACCTTGCGTATGTCACCATCTTCTGTTCAATCTATGGCTTCTTTGTATTAGTCACTTGGTTACCGTACTACTTAGAAACTGAGCGTGGAATTACTGGGACACAAATTTCAACTATCGCCTCATTAATGCCGTGGTTTGCTATTCCTGGTTCACTTATTTTTAGCTGGGTTTCAGATAAAATTGGTCGTCGTAAACCTGTATTACTGATCATGTTACCGCTGTCATTAGTCGCTATTCTTGCTGTGCCAATGTCAGAATCAATGCCTGTGTTAATTGGGGCGCTGATCCTTTACGGTATTGTTGGTAAAATCAGTACAAACCCAGTACTTGTTGCTGTGGTTGCTGATAACTCACCGCGACATGCACTAGGTACATCGTTTGGTGTCTATAACTGTATCGGTATGCTGGGTTCTGTTTTTGCCCCAACATTAACCGGTTTCTTATCAGACAAAACAGGTAGCATGGACTCCGGTTTCTACTTTGCGGCTATTCTGATTTGTATCGGTATTGTGGCAAGCCTCTTTATTAAAGAAAGCAACAACAATAATGAAGAAGCAAAAGCGTAGTACGCTATTCAGATAGTCACTGAATACACAGTAAAAGGGCAAACTTCGGTTTGCCTTTTTAATTTAAAGGATCGTAAAACGATTGCACACTCGGATGATTTTGCTTAAACAACTCCACTAAATAACTGACTACTGCGCCTTTTTTATCTTCACACCATGCTAATGAAAGGGGAGAATTATGACGACGATTTTTCACTTCTTTCGCAATTAATTGCCCGCTATCGATCAGGGGTTTGCATAAACTTAATGGCAAAAATCCTATTCCCACGCCTTTTAAGTGACAGGCTAATTTGGTGTGTAAATCAGGTACACGGATCTCGTGCTGACCCGATAAGCGCCATGCAGTACGTTTAGAAAGATGGCGAGACGTATCTTCGACGTTTACAGCAGAATACATACGCATTTGATCATCACTTAATACACCACTGATATTGGCTAAAGGATGATTAGGCGCGACAACAAATTGCCATTGAATTTCGCCCATCGCACAAATGTTAATATTATTCTTAAGGGATTCATTACCCGTAACACCGATAGCAAAATGGTAATCTTCATTAATAAGCGCATCCCAAACGCCCATATAGACTTGGCGAGTAATATGAAATTGGGTAGACGGAAAACGTTGATGAAGACAAGCCAACATACTGGCAACTGCAGTGCGATCATAAAGCAGATTATTAATGACAATATTGACCTGATGCTCGACACCCGCGTTCATTTGTTGAAGTTCTACAGGCATTGATTCTAGCCATACAATCCATTGACGACATTTTTCTAAGAGATATTCGCCCGCTGGCGTGAGTGTCACGGTTCTTGTGGTGCGATTAAAAAGTTGGGTGCCGATATTTTCTTCTAATGTTTTTATACGGTAACTAATTGCGGCTGATGTTTTATGAAGCATATCGGCTGCTTTGGTAAAACTTTGGCAGTCGGCGACTTGTATAAAAGTGCGGATCATTTCTTGGTCTAACATATTTTTGTCCTGATGGCGAAAGAGGCAAATTCTCAGCAGATAATGCTGAACTAAAAAAAGAAAACAAAGCAAACAGAGCAAAGCTTACCTATTTTTCCTGAGGTCTATACCGCGAAGTAAGACAACTTCTTATCGTGTTAATGGATGTTATTATTTTCGGCTTATTGTTGTTTGCCGTATGAAGTTTTGATTATTTATAGATAAGCGACAAAGCATACTAACAAAAATTTCATTGGATGATGGGCGCAAATAAGAATATCTGTATTCTATTTGTGTGATTGCTTTCACGTTTCACTCATCCTTTTACTGATGAAGATAAGATGTCAGTAAAAGGTGGTGAAAATCAGGATAAAAAAGACTTCGATAAGATAAGAAAAAAAATCGATTAGGCTATTTTAAATGGGTAAGTAAAAAAGAGCAGATGAGTCAGATTAAGTGCAAAGTGAAATAGCGTTGAAACCCAGAGCCGACCACTCCACATCCAAGCTAACCCATAAATAATTCCCGCGAGTGAAGCAAAAATAACGAGCAATATTCCCCCTGCGAAGTGTGCTAAACCAAAGATAATGGCTGCTATTAGTAGAGCAACATAAGGAGGTAGATAGCGTGATAATGTTTGCTGAATTACACCTCTAAATAATGCTTCTTCAGCAAGTGATACAAAAAAGAGGTTCGCAAGAATAAAGGCAGGTAACCATGATGGTAAATGCAATTCAATTGCTAATCCCCCTAGTTTTACAGCGATCAATAACAATGCAGGAATAGCAATAATGAGCATTGCCCACTGTAATTTATTTGCTTTTTTTAATGGAGCGCAGACAAAAAGCGTAGGAATAAAGATCAGAAAAATAAAGGGTAATAATGCTTTATCAGCATTTAAATAAAAAGAAAAAGGGGCGCTTTTCATCCCTATAATGGCATGTGAAAGGTAACGTAAATTGTTAAAACCAGGAATAAGGTGAAAAGTTAATCCACTGGCAATAATGACAAGTGCGAGAATGATAATTGCTCTAAGTAGAGGCTGTGTTTTATAGCGAGAATAGGCGAATGCTAGTAAGAGAATACTAAAAATAACAGGCAAGGTATGCCATGTAATAACACCGGTTATAAATGCGCTAAGTGTTGTAAATATCAGTGTAATAAATGCAAGAGTGCGATTGAAACCCAAAAATAACAAAGAAAAAGCAAGAAGTAGCCAAGTGATCATAATTGTAAAGGATCTAAAATGAAAAGGGGCGTTAGGGTAAAAGATAGCGGTCTTTTAGGCTATCACTATAAATAAAAAAGTAGAGAAATCAGACCTCTTTACTCGTAATGGTTTTATTTAATCATTTGATTTATATATAAAAGATAAAATATTGATTTTTAATCCAAAATTAAAACAAATGTTTAATTTATATAATGATAGTCAATTAATGATATTAAATTAGTATAAGAAAAATAGGGTGTATAAACATGCCGATAGTTTTAATATCGGCATGTTAGTCTATATTTTAATCTATTTTTTAATCTATATAGGTCAGTTTACTTTTGATTAAACAGCGTAAAATTAAACGTAAAAATAGCGAATAACATGGAAGAAAATAGGTGCTGCAAAGCAGAGGGAATCCATTCTATCCATCATGCCACCATGACCTTCGATCATCGTACCAAAATCTTTTACGCCGCTGTCTCTTTTGATTGCAGACATACATAAACCACCCGCAAAACCCGCCAATGTAATGACTAAAGAGAGTAAAAATGCGGCCCACCATGAGAAAGGTGTTGCCCACCACAACATCATGCCAATAAGGCTGGCGGAGATAATGCCACCAAAAAAGCCTTCCACTGTTTTATTTGGACTTAATTTAGGCACGATAGGATGTTTGCCAAATAATTTACCAAACACATATTGCAGAACATCAGAAACTTGCACCACGATCATTAGGAATAGCAGTAAATTGATATTACGACCTTCGAAACCTTCAATTGGCAACATTAAAAGTGCGGGTGCGTAACTTAGGCAATAAATTGCTATCATCACGCTCCATTGCACTTTTGCCATACGTTCTAAGAAGTGGTGAGTATCACCTGAAAGTGCCATACGAGTTGGTATTAATAAGAAGGCGTAAACTGGAATAAATACCGCCATTAAGTTGTACCATTGCACACCAACAAGAATGTATTGGATAGGCAATATAACGAAGAAACACCAGAATAGCGCTTCATGATCACCACGATGTGTGGGTGTTAAGGTAATCAGCTCGCGTAATGCAAGCCATGAGATAATAGTAAAGAGGACGACAGAACCTATTGCTCCAATCCCTATGGCAACACCTGCAATAATACACATTACCCACCACGCGTTGATCCTTGAATTAAGATTCGTAATAGTGGATGTAGGACCTTTTACTGCCGCTAAAATAGCACCAATAATGCTGGCGATAATTAAGAAAGAGAAGAGCCCGATAAAGATCCAGATAACTTCGTTATTAATACGTTCCATTGTGTAGCTCCTCTAACGCACTTTTTGCTCTTACCAGAAACTCTTGTTTACTTTCATTTTCATGAGTGGCTTCAATAGGGGCGCCAAAAATTGCACTGCAAATAACAGGAACAACTAAGCGAGAGCCTTTAGGAAGAACTCTATTTAAGTTTTCTAGATAAATAGGGACTAATTGCACATCCGGATTTTTACGAGAGAGATGCCAAAGACCCGCTTTAAAATCTTGAATAGATTCACCGTTGCCTCGAGTACCCTCAGGAAAAATAATTAAAGAATCCCCTTGGTCTAAAATATTTTGCATCAGAGCAAGTGCATTGGCTTTATTTGGTGTTGATGATGCAGCGTCATTCGCAGGCTGTTCTACGCTCTCTTCGCAAAAATTTTCCTCTGGTGGAAAATTCATTTTGGCAGCATGACGAGGAATAAGAATGGCTCTAAAGATACGACGAGATAAATAACGGCGTAAGCGGTTTTTGTTCCAATAATCTTCAGCGGCAACGGGATGAACATAAGGGCGAATATTGGGTGCAAGACAAGACCAAATAACTAAGCCATCAAGATGACTCGAATGGTTAGCGTAATAAATACAAGGTATATCTTTTGCAATAGGGGAGGTTTGTTTAGCGCGAATACCTGTTAAAAATCGACAAATAGAGACTAAGACGGATGATACCACTTTTGCATCTAAAGCAAGTTTTCCATTTTTCATTAATCAGACACCTTGTGCTAAATCCCGTAAAATTCGACGGGTTCTGAAAATTGTGGTCAGCATTGAACCTAAAATAATAATCCATAATGAAATAAAAAAGAGCCATATTCCCCAAAGATTGGGAATAAATGCAGCAACAACAGCAACAGAGGTTAATAACGCCATTCGGTGTTGTTTTGCCATGGGACCTGTAAATTGTTGATCTAGCCCACAAGCACCACCTAATACACGAACATAAGCGGTCATTACTGCAAAAAAAGCACCCACCCAGCCCAAGGTAATGGCCATAGAAAAGTCAGAAGATAGCCCATAGCCGACACCCAAAATAATTAAAGTATCGGCAATTCTGTCTGGTAATTCATTATAGACAGCCCCTACAGGGCTTTTCATGCCTCCTTCTACGGCAACCATACCATCGAGTAAATTACAAATGAGGCGACCTTGGATCATGATAGCGCCAAGGATCAGTAAAATTGAGCGTAATAATCCAGATGTATAAAAGAGGGCACAAAAGAGTGAGAAGCCTGCCAGTAATGCAAATACGACACTAAACACGGAAATACCGTTAGGCGTTGCCCCTTTTTGTTGTAAGTAGCGGCTGCACTTTGTGGCCCAGTTTGTTTGTCTTGCTTTTATTGGGCGGCGGTTTTTATCTTGAGCGTTCATTTTTCTTTGTAAAAAGCGAGTTAGGAGGTTATAGCATAAGGGCATTTGGTCAAAGTGAAAATAAGAATAAACGTATAAGTTTAACTTATGTTTTTTTATGCAGATTAATTCCTCCGTGTTTTGCTCTTATTAAGACTGTAAATCAATCATTAATAATCATTTGTTTTTCTAGGTGTTAATACCTATTTGAAGCTAGTAAATTATACTTACATGTTCTGATCATTTAATGATGCTCTTTATTGGAGTGTTATTAAGTAGAAATGGTAAATGATGTATTACATTAATTAAACTATAAAGAGAATAAATTTCTTAAGTAAAAGGGAGTATAAAAGGAAATAATTATTATTATTTCTTATTTTACTGTTTAAATAATCGTAATTAAAACACTTCTATTAGAATTTTCTTATAAGGAATTTTTTTGTTTAAATCGAAAATCAAAACGCATAAATAGTCTTTAAATGGGCATAAAAAAAGAGACGGGGATTTCTTTTGTATTATTTTTTACTCATTAATAATTTTCTTCGTGAAATAAGAATAAAGAAAATGAGAAATTAGAAATGAGAATAATCATCTTTATAATAAGTGAAAAATGATTTATATCAAATGAAGGGCTTCATCTACTCTTATATTGCTATTATTAATAAAAAACAATCATAATAGTTATTAATAATAGCGATTATGAAAATAATATATACAAGTGTTTTAAATTGAAATTAAACGAACCCAAATGAAAGGGGGCATCAAAATAAGTTGCCGCCCTTTCTATCGTAGAATGGTGTCTAGCGTATTAATTATTCCCATATTAGGTGTAATTCATCCAAAATAGAATATTTTTAGAAGTACAGCTTCTTTTCATTAATAAATATTAATGAAAATTAAACAGGTCATATCGTTATATGGCAAGATAATACAACCCATTGATAAATAGAAATCACATTGTAAATTAGTTTGCTCTTAAGTCATATTTCTTAAATAAATCATACTCTTGAACTAATTGTGGTAGTGATCTTATTTTCAATTTCGTATACATATTTGAACGATGAACTTCAACTGTACGAGGCGATAACGAAAGCTTTTCTGCCGCTTCTTTGCTCGTATTTCCTTCAAGGATCATCTCCATAACCTCTTTTTCTCTATTAGATAACTTACCAAATTTATCTTTTAGAGATATATATGTTCGGAATTGCTCAACTTCACTTTCATAATGTAAGAAAGATTCCGAGACAATATTAAGAAGCTCATTCACATTTAGAGGACGAGTTAAATATTCAAAAGCTCCTGATTTAAATGCGCTACGACAACTCTCAATGGAACTATCCCCAGAAATAATAATAACAGGAATGATGTTTCTCAATTTGTTGAGTTCTTTAATCAGTGCAATTGATGGTGCTGCACTACTTTTTGTATTAATTATGATGCACTCTTTATGTGCTCCTTTTGTTGATGAAAAATAGTATTTCAAGAAAGCCTGTTCATTTGAATAGGTTTTCACATTAGCCGCTAAAGAAGAAAGAACGGCTTTAAGTTGAACTTTTGTACTGTCATCTTCAAAAGTGATTAAGTGGAT
>JAEYFY010000172.1 GCA_023454395.1 Pseudomonadota bacterium | reverse complement strand
CCATAATGAGTACCATTACAACAGGTACCATCAAGAGAGCGAACCCTAAACTTTTCAATAATTCAAGCATGATAACCTCTTTATCATGGTATATTCGGAAAGCCAGAGTTGGCATTTCTTCACGAATAACGAATAATAACGCTATAGTTGTATATATTCTAGAGAATTATCGCTTTGTGTCGGCACAAAAAATGCGATAAACACACAAAAAAAGAAGAAGCCTATCATTATGCAAGCAGAAATATTATTAACCCTTAAACTTCAAGATAAGCTCTTTGCCGATCCTCGTCGCGTTGCATTGTTAAAACAGATCAAAGCGACAGGTTCAATTAGCCAAGGGGCAAAAATGGCGGGCATTAGTTATAAAAGTGCTTGGGATGCCATTAATGAAATGAATCAACTCGCAGACGAACTTCTTGTTGATAGAGCAACGGGCGGCAAAGGCGGTGGTGGTGCAACCCTTACTCATTATTGTGAACGCTTACTTCAACTTTACGATCTGTTAGGTCAAATTCAGCAAAAAGCCTTTGATGTATTGAAAGACGATTCACTCCCTCTTGATAGCCTTTTAGCAGCGATTTCTCGTTTTTCATTACAAACCAGCGCTAGAAACCAGTTTTTTGGTACAATTATTGAGCGTGATAACTTGCAAGTTCAGCAACATGTTAGTGTGCAACTTGCAGATAGAAAAACGACTATTCGTGCGGCTTTAACAGAAAAAAGTGCAGACCGCTTAGGTCTGAAAAAAGGCAAAGAAGTACTGATCTTAATTAAAGCGCCATGGGTCAATATTGAAAAAGGCTCCTCTTTAACACAACAATATGATAATGCTCTTTCAGGCACGTTGACTCAAATTGAAACGGGCAGTGAAAACAGCGAATTAGTGGTGACATTAGAAGGCGGACAAGAAGTGTGTGCCACCTGTTCTAATCAGCATGTTAAAGAGCAAAAACTACATATTAATGACAGCGTAACGGCTTTATTTAATGCCGATCAAGTGATTGTCGCCACGCTGTGTTAATTATTAGTATGGTTGCTTTTCAATAAAAAAATAAAACCATTACTTAGTTATTATTTTAAAAATAATATTAAGTGATGGTTTTATCTATATTTTTAAATAGAATGCGGAATAAATTCAGGTATTAATTAAATCTAATTTGGCACTATTCAAAATGGTCATAAAATTATCTAAATTAAATTTATGCTTCACATCTTTACTGAAACACCGGCTATCATTAAAAAATTCAATTTCTATTTTATCGGCTCCACTATCTTTATTTAATTGACAAAGCATTTGTTTTTTATATGAAATTTCAACAGTAATATTCTCATATTTATTGTCACTTACAAAATCGATTTCAAAGTTAGAATCTATCATGAGTTATTACCTCTTTTAGGATCAAGAAAACCGGAAAAAGAATCATCTGCATTATATCGAACACCTTGCCCATTAGGTAAGCTATATTCAATTCCACCTCTAGATAATTCGGTTTTAATTGTGGATGGGTTTTTCAATAATTTTTCTATAAAAATATTAATTACATCCCATTGTTCTTTGGTTGTTCTTGCAGGAACACCTAGTTATAGAGTTTTTGATTTAACATAACTTGGTAAAATCTCAGCGCTTTCCTTTCTCCAGAATATTTATCCATTTAAGTATTTTTAAATAAAAACCACCACCTAATTATTATTTTTAATAATAATATTAAGTAATGGTTTTGGATTGATTAATATTTCTATTAAAAATTAGTAGCTAATTTATTTATTCTGAATACATGCGAGTAAAATAATCGCTAATTTTATTATTATCAAGCAATCTATCTTTGGTAAAATCAAGACTATCAGAGACTACAATATATTTTCTTAACTCTTCAGGAATATCTTCTATCGTTGCATAAATAGTTGGAACAATAAAACGAAAACAGTTACCTATTTTGGTAAATTTACCGCAACAAGTAGTTTTAACCTTAATTTTTTATCCTTTATTTTTTTTGAATATAAATCTAATGATGATATATTGATATCTTTAAATTCACCATTAAATCTAGATAATTCAAACTCAACAATAGAATCTTTATTAACTAATAATGTATACAGATCATAATCTTCTTCTAAAACATGCTCCAAACAATATACACTTATTATATTAGAGAATCTATTTTTTAAAAGACAATTAATTTTTTCATTTTTTAGAATAGAACCTTCATTTTTAATTAACCTATCCTTAATAATCATTTCTTTTCTAGAACCAATTAATTTCATTTTAGTCTTCCTGGCGTTACCGTTACTAAATTACCCAAATTATCCGTTAAAATTGTTATGATATTCGTTGAGTTTTTAGTAAATTTATCAATACCAATATATTTATCTAATATAATAACTCTTTCATACAATTTTTCATCTTTACTATTGATGATTCTACTAATTTTTATTTTTGAAATATCATTACTTTGAAGTATTAGCTTTAAATCTACTTGACTTATAGTGAATTGGCTAGCATTTTTATCTGAAAAATGCCGATGAATCACATGTACCCAACCACGCTTTAAGTTACCATTATCAATATTAATCCTAGATTGAACAATAGGATATTCTAATTCATTTTTAGAAACTACTGTTTTGGCTCCATTAGATACTTTATATCCATTCGTAGTTACTCCTGAATATGCTATAAGTTCCCCGTTGTTGATTATTTCAATAACTTTTTTATTTGCTGCTATTAATAATTTTTCTTGTTCTACTATCGGTTTTATAGCAGTAATATTTAATTTACCTGACGTTATTAAAGACTTTGAGCTATTAGTTAACATGCTAGAAAAAGCTTTAGCACTTTCTTCTGAACTTGCTAACACCTTATAACCGCTGCCAAAAGTGACGCCTGCTATTGCTGCTTCTGGAGCCGATATCCCTGCAATATTAATACCTAGCTGATTAGTACAATAAACCCAGTTAGCTTTACAGGTATTAAATGCAACTTGAGCAATAGTGATAAGTTCAGGTGTTGCTGCAATAACAATATGACCAGCAATAAAACTTACACTTCCTCCTAAGCCAAAAGCGATTGCAACCATTCCTGCATTTTGTCGATTTACAACTCTTTCTGCTGCTGCAACATCTCCCTTCGAAGCAGCGATCATATCTTTATTATTTTCTAAGGCTAAATTAGAAAACATATGCTCACTGTAATTATGCCGATAAACCAACTCAGCAGAATTAGCCGCAGAAAATACGCCCTCAGGCTTACTAGTCACAATAGCGCCTGTCAGTGCACCAATTAATTTAGTGAGCTGTGTTTTTCCTTCATTGCCCTGTAGTGCCTCTTGAATTAATGCAACTTGTCTGTCAGTTTCATTTAAATAACTAGGCTCAAATAATTTACTTTGTAGTGATATCGCCGCTATTTCTGCCGCTAAGGCACCCGCGACAGCTCCTGTAACACTGCCTCCTGCAATTTCTGCACTAATACCCGCCACGACGGAATGACTTAAAACCTTTCCTGCATGCCCTAATACCGCACCGTTATCACCAATTAGGTTGGCACCTTCTGCATGGAATTGACTGCCAATATTGCTTAATAGCGCGGTTTTAAAATTATCAATAAAACTGCCGCCTTGAATGGCAGTGCCCAGGGTTGAACTGACGACTGAGTGTGAGGCAACACGCTGTGCAACTTGATTCCATGTTGCGTTATCAGTAAGCAATAACTTGCCTGTTGAAGGTAAGGTTCCTCCTTGGATTGCCTGATCCCAACCCATAAATTGGTCAAGACCTTGCAATGCCCCTGCAACCACCATGCTTGTAACAACAGACTTGACAGTATCGCTACGGCCGAGTGATTCAATGGTTTTATAAATACTGCCTTTGTTCTCAGCTAAAGAGACTGCAGCTTGCGATACTAAAGAGGCAAAACCCGCTTGTGCCGCAACCGATGCCGTTGAAGCCACACTTGCTGAAGCACCTGCCGCAATGGTGGCTTCACTTGCCATTCCACCAATGGTTGCCGCCGTTGCAGTACCGTAAGTTGCAACCCCTACCGCGATAGCAATGACCGCACCGACAACAGGATTTAATTGCTGAGTTTTATCATTCCAACTGGAATAAGTGTCTTTAACTAAATTCCAATTAATATTTTCTTGACGTTGGAGAGAGTTAAGCCAAGCATATTCTGGTGTATTACTTAAAACGGTTAATGCTTGTTCTAGTGATTCTTTTTTCTTAGCTTTAATATCCGCAGATATGCCTTTAGGCGCATCAATAGTAAGCTTTCCGCCAATATAGAGTTCAGGTAATACCCATATTCCTTTGGTATATCCCTGATCACGCTGAGTAATATAAATATCTTTTGAATTGGTAATAACTTGTTTAAAGGCCGTGTTTTTTACTGCTTTAAAATTAACTTTTCCTGTTTTACTGGTTAACTTGGCATTTTTTGCTGTATCAATTTTAGTAGCTTCTAAAGTGATATCATCTTTAGCAAATAAATTAATATTGCCATTTGCAATAAACTCGGTGACTTTATTATTTGTATTATAAGAGGTTTGAGTAACTGTTTTTTTGAATGTGCAGAAAGTCCATTTTCTACATTTTTTCTTTTTCTCTTCGTAATAACTGTTTTCTTCCATCGCTTGCGCGTAAAGAAATCCGCCTTTAGCGGCAATATCCATCTCTTTATTTGCAGTTAATTTTGACGCCTGAAATAAAATACTACCTTCAGATAATAGTGTTAGATTATTGCCACTATTAATTTCAGTACTAATTTGTTTGCGAAGATCTTCTAATTTAGATCCTACTTTTTTACGAAAATGTGTTTGCACTGATCCCAATTGAATATTGCCACCGCTTGAAATGGTGACGTCACCCTCTGATTTAAATACACTTCCTTCTGTGATTAATGTGCCCGATGACGCAATAGAAATACCTTTATTTCCCGTAATGGCCGTTGTGGCATACTGAATATCTTGAGCATCTTCATGGGGATCTTTAATAGCAGAATAAGCATTTGCACCCAGCTTTATACTCCTGCCTGCTAATACAATGACTTTATCCTTTGAATTTAATACTGTTGAACTTAAATCAATATCACGAGCAGCATTTAAAATAAGGTTATTGTCTGAAAATAACTTAGATTGTAATTGAGGATAATGAATATCACTAAAGAAGGGATCGGCATCTTTTATTGATTTGGATGAGAGAAAAATATCCTGTCCGGCATTAAAGGTTATGGCTTTATTACTATTATATTTTATTCCTTGACTAATAATATCTTTACCGGAAGTAAAAACGATATTGTGATTACTTTCCCAAATCCCCATATTAATTAAAAACCCTGGAATATATCCACTATCTCTAATAAAAGGCACTAAATTAAAAAGAAAAGATTCATCACGATTTATTTTAATATCTTCTAGCGCAGATAAATTTATTTCATTAGGTTTATTAATTATTACATTTGAAATGTAAATACTTTTTCCAGAATGGAAATCTATTTTTTCAGAAATATCAATATATGGCGATTTAACACCTTTTAGAGTATAAAAGGTTGTGGGATTAAATAAATGACTAATATCTCCCTTTTTAGTTGTAGTAGAAAAATATTTTGCTGATACATCTATATTCTCAAAATTTATAGTATCAGTCGCTGTCAAATTTATATTTTCATCAGCTAATAATTCTGAATTATTTATATTTATATTTTTATCAGCAATAATAGATAAGGAATCCTTCGCTGTTAAATTTAAAGAAATATTCACATTATTAGCATTTAATAATATATTTTTAGCTAATATAGCATTTTCAAAATCTGATAATCCTTTGAATTTTTTTATTTCTTTTTCTGAAAATGGAAGCTTGCGCTCTAAATCTATACTATTTTTAAAATCTAATACTAAGTTATTACCTGCTTTTATTATATAATCAGAAACGTCATTTACAGAAAATTCATAATGACTCCCCGTTTTCACAAAAGGTACGAAATGACTTATCTTATTAAACTTAGCTTCATCAAGTTTATATTTAATTATATCATCACGATAATAAAACTGAGCATTATCATGAGAATATACATCCCATTTATTAAGATATCCAGAACGATAATAGTATGTTTTTGCATTACTGCCTGTTGCAATTAAATTATTATTTGCAATAATTCTAGATTGATTATTAATAAACTCATTAGATTGTATATATAAGTTATTCCCTGAAGAAATAACACTTGGAACATATTGTTCACTTTTTTCAAAATATAAACGTTCTACATTAACTCCTCCATTATTTTTTAAATCTAAGATATCAAACCATTTTTTATCAGAAAAATCTTTTAATTCAGGGAATAAAACAACTAAAAGAAAATCATCCGTAGGACTTCTGGAAGGAGAGAGGAGATGATTACCGATATTTATAGAGAGTTTAGAATCAGGCTCTTGTTTTATTTCTTTAAATAAAGGTGTAATAGATTCATTAACCAACTTCTTTGTCCGAATAATCAAATCACCCTTTTCTGTTTTTATCGTGGCGGATTGATTTTCAATTAAACTACTGGGATCACCCTGTGCATTTTTTTGTACCCATAAGTTATCTTTTGCTTGAACAAGTGCCTTTTCGCCTTTATTAGTGAGTTTATCTGCAAATAAACGCATATCTTTTTCTGAGATAATTTCACTATGATTAGTTAGCGCATGAGTTGCTAACGTAATATCCCTTTTTGCTTTTAACTTTGTATCACGATTAATTTGTAGTTCTTTACTGCTAACATTAATATCTTTTTCAGATTGAATATTGCCATTAAAGGTAATTTTTCCATCAACAGTTAAATTCATACTGTTTTGAGTTGTCTGAATATCACTTAAATTAACACCAACTCCCTTTTCTGTGCTGACTAGGCGTATTTGATTGACATACATTCCCCCCAGTGCTTTTGTATCAATAGATATTGTCGGTTTTATACCTTCTCCATTAAGGCTATTTACCGTTCCTTTTTCAAAATCAATCCGGTTATTTCCTTGCATTAAAGAAAGATTTTTAGCGTTTATTTTTCCATTTAATTCAATACTACGACTAATAATGTCAGCATAATTTTGCAGTGCAGTATTCATACCCTGCTTGCCAACAACAACACTGCCTTTTTTCACTTCTATTGCCGAATAAGCACCTTGAGGATTAAATTGAGGTTTTCCTGTTGTGAGTGTAATTGCTGGGGTATTAATAAACGAACAACCATCACACGTAATACCATTCGGATTTGCAATTAAAACGTCTGCTTGTTGTCCTGCAACTTCTAATTTACCTAATAACTGTGAATGTCCATTTCCCACTACCTCATTAATAATTAAATGCGCTGCATTACCTTTTAAATTAGCATTGGCATTCACTTTTTTAGCTAATTGAGTATTAATAGGTATTGTTGCATTATTAAGTACAACACCTTGTTTACCGACGTTAAAAGAGTGAAATTGATTATGAGAAACACCAATATCATTAGGTGTTGCAATATTAATAATAGGAACGGTATTTTGCTGACTTATTTTTATTGTTTTATCGGATGGAGTAATTACAGAACTCCAAGCGGGATGTAATGGGTAAATAGCAGTTAAATAAATAATGCTATAACTAATTAAACGCTGTTTTCGAGAAATATCCTTTTCGTCCATAAAAACTCCAAATTTTAAATAGCCAAAGAAATAGACCAAAATAAAGACCAGTGATCTGGTTTTAGTGATTTTGGGTAAATTAACGGTTTATTAATTAATATCTGAGAAAAGAAAATGGAATGATAAAGAGAAGCACCTATTGCACTTCCAATTACTTTATTCTTATTTGTTTCATATTTATCTGAATGAGCAACACCATAATCAAGCGCGAAAATAAAATTAACATCACCTAAAAAGTAACTTATTTTTGGTGTATTTATTTCATTACGCCAATAAAAACCACTATTTGCATTCAGGTTTGTTCCTTTATATCCACGGACTGCTTTTATTCCATCAATCGCTACTTTCTCTACACTATAAAGATTATCTGGCGTATATTGCCCATAAAATGATGTAATATAAGAAAATTTATTAATAAATAAATGTTGATAGCTTAAATTTATGCTTAATTTTCGGTAATGACTACGAGGCGAGTTTTCAGCAATATAATCAGATGATGCACCAAAAAAAGAAAGCCCCATTTCTACCATTGGACTAAGCGTTAAATATCCTCGTTTGAGTGTTAAATTATATTGAGGGCTAAATGATAAAGAGGTTAATGTGGGGCTATTTATTCGTAGTGCTTGTTGTGCTAATTGTGTCCTTGCTTTTTTATGTTTCAAAAAACTCTTTAATATTATTCGTTGCTTATTATCACGATAGACTAAACGGCTAATATCAAATTGCTGATCGCTATTTTTGTTTTTATAAGCGTATTGAATATCATGACTGAAGAAAGGATAAGAGGATTGACTATGAGATAATTGATACTGATAAAACCAGTATCCATAAGGAATATTTACACTTGCCGAATAAGAACGAGAATAGTGCGCACGAGATAAATCTATATTTGAACTTAGTGAAAAAGCCCATTGTTCGCCTAATCCAAATAACGAATCTATTGTTGTGATATTGGCTAGTAGAGTTTTACCTGTTATTTTATTACCTGAATTATCTACGGTTAATTGATTTTTAAAAGGATATTTCTTATTATTTGTAACAATAAAAATAGATGAATATCCCACACTATCGCTAGGTTTAATATCCAATGTATATTGTACCGTTGTTAATCGATTAAGTTGTTCAAGCCCATGCTCTAAATCACGTAAATTAAGTCTTTTTTCTTTGTACGATGGAAAGATAATATTGACTAATCGAGAAGAAATATTATCAATGAAAATATCTTTTATTTTTCCCTCTATGACTTTAATTGTAAGTTTATTATTAGAGAGATCTTGATGAGAAATAAACGCCTGTGAAGTGATATAACCTTTCACAATATATTCATTTGTTATAATATTAACGATACTCTGTATGTCATTTGCTGTTAAACATTGGTGTAAATATTTTGATATTAATTTATTCTGTTTTTTATCACTTAATATATCAGCATTTTCTATTTTCACTTCATTAATTAAAGAACAATTATTTTCATTAACACCGTGATTATTAATATCGGAAAAACTCATTTCACTTACTAACATTAGTAATAAAAATAATAAAAATTTAATCCTTTTATTTTTAAATTTATGCATATAGAAATCATCCTTGAGTAATTTTTTATATAATTACATAAACTTTATGACTAAATAGTTATCATTTTTTAAAAGGCACTTAAGCTTTTTTCACCTAAGAATAATTCAACAAATATTGACAATTTTTAGTTAACCCGATATTGGTAAGTACTCTACTTGCTCTAAAAGCTACGGATAATAATAATGAAATACTTGCAACTCAAAAAAACACAATTTCGATTAAGCGATACCCTCTGTTTACAAATTAATGATTTAACGATTAATGAAGGTGACAGTTGGGCATTTGTAGGCAGTAATGGAAGTGGAAAAACCGCATTAGCAAACGCATTATGTCAAGAAGGTGTATTGCTATCAGGGGAGTTCATTAATACCTTTACTCGGCCAATTAGCCTCTCTTTTGAAAAACTACAAAAAATGATTGAAGAAGAGTGGCGTCGTAATAACACCGATTTACTCAGTGAAGGTGAAGAAGACACAGGTTTAACGGTTGCTCAAGTTATCCAAATGCAGGTAAAAGATAATGATAAGTGTCTTTTATTAGCAAAACAGTTTGGTGTTGAATACTTATTATCAAGACGTTTTAAATACCTTTCCACTGGTGAATCTCGTAAAATACTGCTTATTCAACTGTTAATGAATGAACCTGATCTATTAATTTTAGATGAGCCTTTTGATGGTTTAGATGTTGATTCTCGTCGAGCACTAAATGAATTACTTACACTATTACATCAACAAAATCTGACGATTGTACTCATTTTAAATCGTTTTAATGATATTCCTGATTTTATTCAACATGCAGGTTTACTTATTCATTGCGAATTAGTTGCTAAAGGCGAAAAGGAATATATTTTATCTGATTCTGTGATCGCACAATTATCTCACAGTGAAACACTTAAAAGCTTCACATTGCCTGAACAAGACTCGCCAGATGCGATCCCACAATTATCTCCAACACTTTCTCCAATCATTTTAAAAAATGGTGTAGTGAGTTATAACGATAAGCCCGTACTTTATCATTTAACATGGGAAGTCAAACCTCACCAACATTGGCAAATCTTAGGTCCTAATGGCGCAGGAAAATCGACATTATTAAGCTTAATTACTGGCGATCACCCTCAAGGCTATAGTAATGACTTAACATTATTTGGCCGTAAAAGAGGAAGTGGCGAAACGATATGGGAAATTAAACGCCATATTGGTTATGTCAGTAATGCCTTACACCAGAGCTATCGTGTCTCTTCAAGTGTAAAAAATGTCATTATTTCAGGATTTCATGACTCAATTGGTATTTATCAGGCTATTACAGATAAACAGCTTAAACTCGCTGATGAATGGTTAGCATTGATTGGTTTAACAGCCCATGCCAATAATCCATTTCATGCCTTATCATGGGGACAACAACGTTTAGTATTAATTGTTAGAGCGTTAGTTAAGCACCCTACTTTGCTTATTCTAGATGAGCCACTGCAAGGATTAGACACAACAAATCGGCTCTTAGTGCAGCGTTTTATTGACATCATGATAAGCCATAGTAATACACAGCTTTTATTTGTGAGTCACCATCAAGAAGACGCACCATTATGTATTACTCATCGATTGACTTTTATTAAAGACGGTGAAATTTATCGCTATCAGCAAGAAATTTGTTAAAGATGGATTTTTACTGTCATAATCAGGGCAATGATTTTAGAAATTAACGCTAAAATTAGGTCTGAATTTTTTATTTAAATCGACATTTTTTTGCTTGTTCTTTAAACAATAACAAATAAAAAGTGTGTCGTTTTTATGTACGCTAGTTTCGTCTATTTTTTATACAAAACGGATATTTTGTTTTTTTACGCCGATCCCGCTAGATTAATAGCTTGAACGATTAAGCAAAAGGTGTGACAACTGTGCAATAATTCATCGAACAAACGACATTTT